>NZ_JBHVHQ010000718.1:0-4494 GCF_042800135.1 Streptomyces sp. NPDC057654
GGTCAGCCCTGGCTGAGAAGACCGCTCGCCGTCGGCGAGCAGTCGGCGGGGGTCCTGCGCCGCCCGTCCGGCCGCGGACCACGAGGGCGGCGACGAGACGCCGGAAGAATCCGACGCCGGGAGGACCCGGCGCCGCCGCCCGCCCGCCGAGCCGTCACAATCGACGGGTGTCCAGAAAGAACGCGCGCCGGCAACCGGCGATCAGCCCCGGCTCGCCGTGCCCCTGCGGGCTCGACTCCCCCTACCGCGACTGCTGCGGCGCCATCCACGACGGGCGGCGGCAGGCGGCCACGGCGGAGCTGCTGATGCGCTCCCGGTACAGCGCGTTCGCCGTCCGCGACGCCGCCTATCTGCTGCGCAGCTGGCATCCGTCGACGCGGCCGAGCCGCCTGGACTTCGATCCGGAGCAGCGGTGGACCCGGCTCGACATCCTCGGCACGACGGGCGGCAGCGCCTTCCACACCGAGGGCACCGTCGAGTTCCGGGCCCACTTCAGCGTGCGGGGTCACGCGGACGTCCAGCACGAGGACAGCCGCTTCGTACGGGACGAGGGGCGCTGGGTCTACCTGGGGCCCGTGCCGTCGCCCGTCGCGGTCAGCGGCTGCTGAGCCGGAGGGTCCGGGGCACGGCCGTCGCGCCGCGCGTCGAGCCGGTCCCCCAGGGTGAGCAGCGGGGTGGCCATCACGGTCGTCACCAGCGCGACGACGACCAGCACCGCGAACATGGCGGGCGTCACGATGCCCGCCGCGAGCCCGATGTTGATGGCGATGAGCTGCATCAGCCCGCGCGCGTTCATCAGGGTGCCGACGCGCAGCGCGACGCCGGGCGGCTCGCCCAATGCGCGGGCCGCCAGCCAGCAGGCGCCGAGCTTGCCGAGGATGGACACGGCGACGCAGGCGGCGGCGAAGAGCAGCAGGGACGGCTGCGCCAGCAGCGCGAAGTCGGTGTTGAGCCCCGAGTAGGTGAAGAAGAGGGGCAGGAAGACGATGCGGCTGATGGGCGCGATGGCCGCCACGGTCCGGTCGACCGCTTCGGAGCGCGGGAAGACGACGCCCAGGCTGAACGCGCCGAAGACGGCGTAGAGCCCGATCCGGTCGGTGTACCAGGCGGCGAGGAACAGCACGATCACGGTGATCAGCAGCAGGTCGTCGTCGGAGCGGCGGCCTGCGAGGGCCGTCATCCGGCCGCTCTTGCGGGCGAGTACGGCGAGCATGGCGACGAGGCCGACGGCGCCCCCGACGGCGATGGCGAAGGGGCCCGCGCCGTCGCCCGCGAGACCGAGCACGGCGGCGAGCAGCACCCAGGCCACGGCGTCGTCCAGCGCACCGCTGGCCAGGGAAAGGGAGCCGAACCGGGTGCCGACCAGGCCGCGTTCGGAGATGATGCGGGCCAGCATCGGGAACGCGGTGATGGCGATGGTGACGCCGACGAACAGGGCGGACACGCCGATCGAGATGTCCGCCGGGTAGACGTCGACCACGTCCTGGGTGGCGAAGGTCAGGCCCATGCCGAGGGCCAGCGGCACGAGGATGCCCGCCGTCGAGACGGCGGCGGCCGGGCGCGCCACGGCCCGTATCCGGTCGGTGCGGAACTCGTACCCGGTCTGGAACATGAAGATCACCAGACCGATCTGCCCGGCGACGAACAGCACGGGCCGCAGCTCCTGGGGGAAGAGCGCCTCCTCCACGCCGGGGGCCAGCAGCCCGAGCACCGAGGGGCCGAGGACCACCCCGGCGACCATCTCGCCCACGACGGGCGGCTGTCCGAGGGCGCGCAGGGCGCGGGCGACGATACGGCAGGTGACCAGGATGACGACGGCGGCCAGGAAGAAGACGGGGCCTAGCTCGGTGGTGGACATCGCTGTGCGCCCTTCGGCTCGGGGAGCGGGAACACGGGAACAGGGGGTACGGGCGGGCCTTCTTTGCGCGTGGGGGTGCTTTCCCAGCGCGACGGTCAGCTCGCGCGCCCGCCGTACGGGCAGGACGCCGGAGGCTCTGACGGCGAGGCCCCGGCCAGCGGGCGCCCCTCGGTGTCGTGGTCGGCGAAGTACCGTTCCGCCGGGCGGAGCCGGCGGGCGTCGAGGACCATCCACGCGCCGAGGACGAGCTGGGCCCAGCCGCGCCCCACGTCCTCCCACCGGTCCCGCAGGCGCAGGAACGCCCGTACGGCCGCCAGCCGGGGGCGCGGCAGCGGGCGGTCGCGGCGGACCAGCAGGCAGGGGGCGCGGTGCGGGATGGACCGGGTGTGCGAGACCGGCGAGTCGAGCGTGAAGCGGTCCAGCACCTCGCGGGTCGCGGCGCGCATCACGAGGGGGGAGAGCCGCCAGGCGGGGCAGGGGCGGTTGGCGGCGACGCCGAACGGGATGTGGTGCGCCTGCCGGGCCGCGAGCCGGTCCCAGCGGCCGGGGTCGAAGGTCTCGGGGTCGGCGTAGCCGGTGGCGTGGTATTCGGGGTAGTTGAAGCAGAGCACCGAGCCGGCGGGCAGCACCTCGCCCTTGCCGAGGGCGATGTCGTCGGTGCTGATGCGGTGGGCCACGCCGAACAGCGGGTACATCCGCAGGGTCTCGTTGAGGACGTTGGAGAAGTAGCGTTCGTCCGCCGGGTCGGCGGCCAGGGCGTCCTGGGCCGTGGGGTGCTGGGCGAGTACGAGCAGGAGGTGCGCCATGGCCTCGGACGTCTGGACCACGGCCGTGTTGAAGAAGGTGCCCTGGAGGTAGTACGCCTGTTCCGCCGGGGTGAGGCTCGACGGCAGGGTGTGCGGGACCTCGCCGGCGGCGATCCGGCGGCGCAGATAGCGGGTGAGGCGGGCGCGGCGGCGCAGGTGGCGCGGCCGGATGCATTTCAGGGAGTTCACCACGTCCTCGGCGTTGGCGACGATGAGCGCGCGGGCGTGCGGCGGGCACGGTTCGCGGAAGACGAGTCCGTAGAAGAACTCCGCCCATACGGGCATCATCAGGTCGCGCAGCCGCACGAGGGCTGTGCGGCCGGTGACGGTGGTGTCGAGGACGTGGGCGGCGCTGCGTGCGGCGGCGTCGGCGAGGTCCTGGCTGGGTCCGGCGAGCACGGCGAGGGTGGTGCGGGCGACCTCGTCGTAGCGCGGGCCGTTCTCCAGGTGTTCCTGGTGGACTTGGGCACCGGGGGCGAGCCAGTACCAGAAGAGGTCGGAGAGGGCGGCGCCTCGGCTGCGGCCGCCCGCGGCGGGGTGGGAGTAGATCTCCTGGAAGCGGTCGGCTCCCACGGTGGCGTTGGGGAAGGCGATGCCCTCGTCCCCGTTGACCTTGGCGAAGAGCTTCATCCGGGCGGTGACGACGAGGCCGGGCAGCCAGTAGGGCGTGGTGAGGGCGAGGGCGGCGGTCAGCGCTCCGGCCGCCGCGCGGCGGCCGGGGAGGGCGGTCATGGGGTCGCTCCTGTCTCCGGAAGGTGGGGGCCCGGGTCGTCGGGCCGGCCGCGGGCGACGACGAGGTCGGGGGTGAGGTCGGCGGCCCGGCTGCCGCCGCAGAGCGCCAGTACGTGGTCGAGTTCGGCGCGCAGCAGCTCCAGTACGTGCGTGACGCCGCGTTCGCCGTCCGCCGCGAGGCCCCACAGCACGGGGCGGCCCACGCCGACGGCCGTGGCGCCGAGGGCCAGGGCGGTCGCCGCGTCGGAGCCTCTGCGGATGCCGCCGTCGAGCAGTACGGGCACGCGTCCGGCGACGGCGGCCACGATGCGGGGCAGCGCTTCGACGGTGGCGGGGGCCGCGTCGAGCTGGCGGCCGCCGTGGTTGGAGACGAGCAGCGCGTCCACGCCCTCGGCGACGGCGATGCGGGCGTCCTCGGGGTGGAGTACGCCCTTGAGGACGATGGGCAGTGAGGTGTGGGCGCGCAGCCGGCGCAGGTCGTCCCAGGAGAGGGCCGCGGACATGGCGATGTCGCGGGGGCGGTCGCCGTCGGCGCCGGGCAGGTGGCGCATGTTCTCGGTCGCGAGGCCGGGCGGCAGGTCGTGGAAGGCGTTGCGGGCGTCGCGTTCGCGGCGTCCGAAGACCGGCGAGTCGGCGGTGACGACGAGGGCGGTGCAGCCCGCCTGTTCGGCCCGGTCGGCGAGGGCGCGGGTGATGTCGGGTTCGGGCTGCATGTAGAGCTGGAACCAGACGGGGGCGTCGGCGCGTACGGCGCGGGCGGCGGCGGTGACCTCGGCCACCGGCGCCGTCGAGGCCATGGAGGCGACGAGGACGGTGCCGGCGGCCGCCGTGGCGCGGGCGGTGGCGAGTTCGCCGTCGGGGTGGGCGAGGCGGTGGAAGGCGGTGGGCGAGACGAGGACGGGCAGGGTGAGGCGGTCGCCGAGGAGGGTCAGGGACAGGTCGCGGTGGGCCGCCCCGCGCAGCACGCGGGGCAGCAGGGCGAGGCGGTGGAAGGCCCGTTCGTTCTCCCGCACGGCCCGTTCGTCGGCGGCGCCTCCGGCGAAGAAGTCGTAGTGCGCGGGGGCGAGGCGCTTGCGCGCCTGTTCGCGCAGGTCCGAC
>NZ_JBHVHQ010000719.1:0-4492 GCF_042800135.1 Streptomyces sp. NPDC057654
CGCTCGACGTCGGCCCAGCGGGCGGCCCGCCGCCCGCCGAGGACGGCCGCGCACTCGGCGCGCAGCTTCTCCTGCTCGCCGGGGTGCTGGGACAGCAGCAGGCAGGCCCAGGTGAGCGTGGCGGCGACGGTCTCCGTGCCGGCGGCCAGCACCGTGACGACCTGGTCGTGGATCTCCGCGTCGGACAGCCCCGGCCCGCCGTCCTCGTCCCGCGAGGCCAGCATGACCGACAGCAGATCGCCGCGGTCCGCCCCGTCGCGCGGGCGGGACGCGACGATCCGCTCCACGGTGCCGCGCAGGTGCCGCAGCGCGCGCTGGTGGCGGACGTTGGCCGGGAGGGGCACGCGGCGCAGCGCCGGGGGCATGAACATCTGGCGGAAGAACCCGCTGAAGGCCGTCTCGAAGGAGCGCCGGATGCCGTCGACGGCTGCTTCGTCGACGTGGGCGCCGAACAGGGTGCGGGTGACCGTGCGCAGCGAGAGCGCGTACAGGACGGGGTACGCGTCGATGACCTGGCCGGGTCCCCAGGAGTCGGTGAGGGCTGTGATCTCCTGCTCCATCACCTCGGCGTATTTCTCCAGCCGGGTGCGGTGGAAGGCGGGTTGGAGGAGTCTGCGCTGTCTGCGGTGGTCCTGGTGCGGGCAGGTGGCGACGCCGTTGCCGGCCATCGCGCGGGCCCTGTCGTAGTACGAGCCGCCTTTGTCGAACGTGCGGTCATCGGCCAGCACCTGCCGCAGCAGTTCGGGGTGGCAGGGCACGTACGCGCGGGTCCGCCCGAGCCGGATCTCCACGAGGTCGCCGTACGCGGGGAGTTCGGCGAGGAACGCGGTGGGGCGGCGCAGCAGCGGCCAGATGTGCCCCAGCCCGGGAAGCGCGCCGGGGGCCGAACCGTACGTGCAGGGCGATGTGTTCACCAGGTCCTCCTTCACCGGGTGGCGGCGCACGCCGTTCCCTCCTGGGGGACTGCGTACCGTTCGGACCGCACCGACCAGTCGAGATTTCCGCGCATCCAGCACTTCATCCCGTGCGTCAGGGAGTTCAGCGCCGCTCTCTCCGCTTCCGTGACGCCGAGCCATCCGGCGCAGATTCGCTCCAGTTCGGCCTCCGCCGCGCGGAAGGAACGGATGTCGTCGGCGACGCGCGCGTAGATGTAGTCCACCGACTCCTGTGCGCTCAGGCCGAGTTCGCGCCGTACGACCAGGACGCCGTTGGTGGTCTCGCCGATGGCCAGCTCCTTCTTCAGCGACACCACGTCGTTGACCCAGACGACGACGTCGGCGGCCTTGTTGGCCATCGTCCGCAGCTGTTCCGTCTCGTGGAGCAGCGGCGGGACCTCCAGCCCCGTGGAGAACTCCAGCAGGTCCAGGCACGCGGTGATGGAACCGGAGGCGCGGCGCAGCTGTACGTACGCGTCGAGGGACGGCGTGTGGCGCTGCCGCCGGTTCAGCGCCTCGTACTGGAAGGCGCTGACGAAGTGCGTCACGTGGGTGATGAAACGCATGCGCCAGCAGAGGCTGCGACCGGGGGCGATGCTCCGCCATACGTGCGCGAGCAGCCGTACGAGCGGTGAGTTGATGCGGCCCTCCCACTCCCCCGGCCCCGGCTCCGGCTCCGGCTCCGGCTCCGGCGGGAGCGCTGCGAGCACTTTGCGTATGGCTGCGGCATGTCCGGCCGGGGTCCGCGGGCCGCGGCGATCGAAGTAGTCGTCGATGGCGAAGAGCCAGGAGAACCACCCTGCCAGCGGAACGGCACTGTCGGCGCGCAGGTCGGGGTAGGCGCGTGCGATGAGGTCGCCCGCGCGGACAGCGGCCAGCCTTTCGCGCGCCGCCGGGCCGTTCACCAGGCCGTAATCCTGAGCCCAGTTGACGACCATGTCGTTGAGGGATCCTGCCTCGACTGCCGCGCGGGAGGGGAGCTGGTAGATGGGGTGGAAAGGCTCGGGCCGGATTCTCAACTGCTGTAATTCTTCAATGCGATTCGTCATATCCCTTTGCTGCACGTCCCTTTACTGCGCGTCCCTTTACTGCCTTCGCCCCGGCGGACGAAGGACGGGATGAGGAGCGTTGCGGGTGAGGCCGTCATGTGCTGGACCTTCAGGAACCGTCGGTACAGGGTGGGGTCGTCGGGTATGCGACGCAGGAAGCGGTGGAGCATCCGCCGCGAGAGGGCGGCCGTCAAGGGCACCCCCTCTGTTCTCCACCCCAGGTCGAGGCTAGATGTCAGCAGCCAGGGGAAGCGCAGGGTACGAGCGGCGCGCCGCTGGAAATTCCGGTAATCACCCTCACTGTCAAGGGAGTTGAGCTCCCGTCCCAGAAGTACGGCCTGCATCGCGGCGACGGTCATGCCGTGCCCGTACAGCGGGTTGAGGGAGCACAGCGCGTCGCCCAGCACGACGAGGCCGCCGGGCCAGGGGCGGAGCCGGTCGTAGCGGTGCCACTGGCCGCCGAGCCCCGCGTACCGGTGGACGGGCCCGAGCGGCTGGGCCGCCGCCACGATCTGCCCGATGTGCGGATTGGTGAGCGAGGCCGCGTACTCGGCGAACCCGCCGGGGTCGGTGGGCGCCATCTCGCCGTCCGCGCCGAACAGGCAGACCAGCCAACGCCGTTCCTCTATCGCGAGGACGGCTCCGCCGCGGCGCGCCGCCGGGGCGAGGGTGGCCTGCAAGGACGCCTGCCAGTCGGGGTCGGTGGCGGCGGCGTCGCGCCGGTAGACGCGGGAGGCGTACGAGAGCCCGGCGTCGACGCTGAGCGCGGCGGGGGCGGGGAGTCCTGCGTCGGTCAGCCACTGCGGGAGGCGGGAGTGACGGCCGGTGGCGATGACGACGAGGTCGGCGGGGAGGGTGCGGTGCGATGGGGGTTGAGCGGGGCCGACCGCCGTACGGACGCGGATACGGACGCCGGTGACGCGTCGGCGCCCGGCGTCGAGAACGAGCCCGTCGACGTGGGTCCGGTCGGCGAGAGCGACCACAGGCAAAGCCAGTACGCGACGTCGAATGGCGGCGTCCAGCAGCGGCCGGCTGAAGGTCTGGAGCGGGATGCCCGTCGTGACGCGCGGGGACCATCCCGTGGGGTACAGCATCGGGAAGCATCCGAAGTCGGACAACGGAGCGCCGTGCGCGGCGAGTTCGGCGCGGAGGCCGGGGAAGAGCCGCTCAAGGATTTCCGCGCCGCGCGCCAGGAGCGCGTGGGGGTGGCGGCTCTGCGGGGTCCCCTTGCGGTGGGCGGGCCCTGCGCCGGGGTCGATACGGTCCGCTTCGATGACGGTCACCGCGTCGAAGCGGCGGGCGAGGACTCGGGCCGCGACGAGCCCGGCGTACCCTCCTCCCACCACGACGGCGTGCCCGTGCCCGTGCCCGCTTCCGTGCCCTGTGCTCGACGACCGTCTGGCCTCGGCGCTGTGCATGCCTTCCGCCACCGCCTCTCATGAGGGCAGGGGCCCCGGGCGGGCGGGCGCGCCGCGCGTGGCGGGCTGCCGACCGGCCCGGGGCGAGTGACGTTCACCGAAGGCTTACCCACCGTGCCGAGGCCGTAGACGGGTTACGGAAGGACGGCGTCCCCTCCGGCGGCCGGGGGGAGCGCGCTCAGACGCTCAGGCGCTCAGAACAGCGCGTCAGGCTCCGCCGTACCGCCGCCGCTGACGCCGCTGACGCCGCGTTCGAAGTCGAGGAGCCGTCGCTTGCGGTCGAGGCCGCCGCCGTAGCCGGTGAGGCTGCCGGTGGAGCCGACGACGCGGTGGCAGGGGACGATGATGCTGATGGGGTTCTTGCCGTTCGCGAGGCCGACCGCGCGGGAGGCTTTCGGTGCGTCGATACGGTCGGCGAGCTGCCCGTACGAGATCGTCTCGCCGTACGGGATGCGCTGGAGCTCGCTCCAGACACGGCGCTGGAACGGGGTGCCGTCCAGGTGCAGCGGCAGGTCGAACTCCGTGATCTCGCCCGCGAAATAGGCGTTCAGCTGGCGCACGGTCTCGGTGAAGGGCGTGTCGTCGGGTGCGCCGAAGGTCTCCTCGGGCGGGAGGTGGCGCTGCTCGGTCATATAGAGGCCGCAGAGGGTGTCGTCGGCGGCGACGAGGGTGAGGGGGCCGTAGGGGCTGTCGAGGCGGGTGTGTACGCGCATGGGTGCGTTCTTCCGATGGGGGCGGACGGAGACCGGTGAGGGGCGGGGCCGGGCGATCACCCGGCGGGGATGCGGTTGATGGCGTGATCGTCGGCAGACCAGAGGTACTGGACGGCGTACGCGCGCCAGGGCCGCCAGGCGGCGGCGTGCCGGGTGAGGGCGGCCGGGGTGGCCGGGAGCCCGAGCTCGGCTGCCGCGCGGCGGACCCCGAGGTCGGTCGGCACGAAGGCGTCGGGGTCGCCGAGGGCGCGCATGGCGATGATCTCGGAGGTCCAGGGCCCGATGCCGGGCGTGGCGTCGAGGCGTCCGCGGGCGGCGGGCCAGTCGCTGCCGACTCCGAGGGCGAGGTCGCCGGAGGCGAGGGCGGAGACCATGGC
>NZ_JBHVHQ010000720.1:0-4489 GCF_042800135.1 Streptomyces sp. NPDC057654
ACCCGATGAAGCGCAAGGCCGAGGAGCAGGCGGCAGCGGCGCGGCGCGAGGCGGCGGCCCAGGGCGGTCAGCCCGGCCAGCAGGGCGGCGCGTTCGGCCTTCCTGGGGCCGGTCAGGACGCGGGCTCGTTCGAACTCCCCAAGGAGTTCCGGGACATGCTCCCGCCGTCGGACAAGTGAGCGGCGTCGCGCGGCTTTCATAGCGTTCTCCCCCCCCGTCCCCGCCCCCGCCCCCCGAGCAGGGGCGGGGGATTCGCTTTAAGTGCCGTGCCGTGCCGTGCCGTGTCGTGCCTTGCCGGCTGCGCTACGCGGCGCGTATGGGCGCGCCGTTCGCGAGGCCCGAGGGGCTCAGGCCCAGGGAGAGCGCCGCGGTGGCGCCCACGTCCGCGAGCGAGGCGGCGTCCGGGAGGAACTCCAGGCCCGTCGCTTCGGGGCGGTGGATGAGGACGGGCACGTACTCGCGGGTGTGGAAGGCGTGCCCGATGGTGGGGTCGTTGCCGTGGTCGCCGGTGACGACGAGGCGGTCGCCGGGGGCGTCGAGCAGCGCGATCAGCTCGGCCAGGCCCGCGTCGAGCTGCTCCAGGACCTCGCCGTAGCGCAGTACGTCCTGCTGGTGCCCCGCCAGGTCCGTCTCCTGGACGTTGGCGACGACCAGGCCGGGGCCCGGCGTCCGTACGGCGTCCAGGGTGTGGGCGAGCACGTCGGCCGTGGGCACCGCCGGGCGGCGCACGGCCGCGTCGCAGGCGAGGATGTCGGCGGCCTTGCCCACCAGGGTGACCGGGACGCCCGCGCGGGCGGCCAGGTCGGGCAGCTGCCGGGCGTGGTCCAGCGGCGCGCCCAGGTGCTGCACTTCGAGCCCGCCGTTGCGGTAGAAGCCGGTGGCCGGGGTGTCGAGCCCGTACGTGCCGTTCTCGCCGTCCCGTACGAAGCCGGGCAGCGGTCCGTCGGCGTGGCCGCCCACCGCGATGACGCGGGCCACGGGCGCGACGGTGCGGACCGTCCGGGCGATGGACAGGATGTGGTCGAAGGGGAAGTCGTCGAGGCTTCCGGAGGCGTTCCAGTTGATGCCGGGGTCGGCCTCCAGGTTGTCGTGGACGAGGACGCACCCGTCGACGACGAGCAGCGGCCTGCCGTTCAGCTCCGCCACCCGGTGACCCGCCGCCTCCAGCGCGGCCCGGACCTCGTCTAGGTGTTCGCCGAGCCGCGCCACGGTGACCTTGCTGAAGTCGGCGCCCATCATCGTCTGGTGGCCCGCGTAGGTGTCCGCGCCGGGGTAGCCGAGGGCGGCGCGGCCGACGGCGACCGGCAGCTCGGTGGTGCGCGAGAGGTCCGGGTGCCGGTGGACCAGGCCGAGGCCGAGCGCGCCGAGGGCCGGCAGCCGCAGCGGGCGCTCCAGCTCCTTGCGGCAGTGGTCGAGGATGTGGCCGCAGGTGTCGGCGGCGATGTCGCCGGGGCGCAGCGCGCCCGCGTCGGGCATCGCGCCGATGCCGAATCCGTCGATGACGACGATGACGGTCTTGCTCATGTCAGTGCCTTTCAGAACGCTCGGTGCCTCTCGGTGCCTCGGTGCCTCGGTGCCCTTCGGTGAGGTGCCTCTCAGGCCGGTGCCTTTCAGTAGGCGCGGCCCAAGGGGTCGTACAGGCCGGTCAGCTTCGGCGCCCCGGAGGACAGGCCGGAGACGACCGCGACGGTGCTGCGGGTGACGAAGATCTGCGTGCGGAAGGCGAGGACGGCGGTGTCGCCGACCCGGACGTCCTGACCGGGCGCGGGGGCCTCCAGCAGGCGGTAGTAGTCGATGTTCTCGGCGGGCGCCTCCTGTACGGGCAGCCGGACCCCGGTGCGGGGCAGCAGGGCGTCCTTGACCCCGGAACGCGCGTAGAAGCCGCCGCCGAACAGGGCGGGCCGCCCGTCGGCGAGGGTGTGGGCGACCTCGCTGACGTACACGTACGCGGGGATCTCCGGCTGGTGCGGGTCCACGGCGTGCAGCGGTGTGGTGCCGGTGAGGGAGTGGCCCGGCTCGCCGTGCGTGGCGCCGAGCTCGGCGAGCATCGGCAGCGTGGCCATGGAGGTGGCGCTCGGCGCGCTGAGCGCCAGGTCCGCGTGGCCGCGGGCGGCGAGGACCTGCCGGGCCTTGAGGGCCAGCTCGAAGTTGGGCGTGGGGCGGGGACGGGAGTCCGCCGGGTCGCACAGGACGCAGGGGAACGCGGTGACGCCCGCGATCCGCACGCCCGGCAGCCGCTCCGCCTGCGCCGCGAAGGCGTCCAGCCCGTCGAGCGGAACACCGCCTTCCTGACCGGGGTAGACGGAGCCCTCGGCGCCCTCCAGCCGGATCAGGATGTCCTGTACGAAGCCGAGCCCCTCGGCGGCGTCGGAGACGGCGCGGGCGTTGGCGAGGTCGTACACCGTGACGGTCTCGGGGCGCCAGGCGAGCATCTCCGGCAGGGCGCGGCGCGGGATCTGCGCGAGGTGGCCGAGGTTGCCGGCCTGCGCCCCGGCGGCGTGCAGCACGCGGGCCTCGGGCGGCTCGATGGCCGCGAACTTCGGGATGTGCCGGGCGATGGCGCGGATCAGCTCGGGGTTGCGGCCGATCTGCTTGACCACGAACCACAGGCCGAGGCCGACGCGCTCGGCCTCGGCGGCCAGCATCGCGGCATTGGCCTCGACGGCGTCGAGGTCGACCACGTACGTGTTGGGCGGGATCTCCCCGGAGTCGTGCAACGCCGCCGCGGCGTCGGCCAGTTGGGGGTTGCGGGTGAGGACGGTGTCGAGGAACACGGTCAGTCCTTGAGTTCGCGTGAGTGGTGCCCGTCGCGCGGGATGTCCCGCAGGGCACGGCGGAGGATGTCGATCACCAGGTCCGCGCCGGCCCGCATCGGGTTGACGCGCACCGTCCAGTCGGCCAGCTCCGGGGCGTCGTCGAGGGACGAGCTGGACATCCGGTAGAAGAGCGGGGCCACTTCGTAGCGGGAGTTGGAGCCGACGGGGTACGGGGCCGCGCCGTGCCGCGCGGCGGCCGCGGGCAGGTCGCGGGCGACGGGCCGGTCGAGGCGGACGAGCAGGCAGCGGTCCTGCGCGTTGGCGATACGGACCTCCGCCACGCCTTCCACCTCGCCCGCGGCCAGCCGCTCGGCGACCTCGGCCCCGACTCCCGACTGCACGGACCACATCACGGGCACGTGGGTGAGGGCTCTGAGGGCGTCCAGCGCCTGGTGGCCCTGGACCTGGCCGCCGCCGGAATAGTTGTCGGCCCGCACCTTCTCGACGAGGTCGCGGGCGCCCACCACGATGCCGACGCCCTCCGGGCCGTGCAGCTTGAAGAGCGAGAAGCAGGAGGCGTCGGCGCCCAGCTCCACGCCGCTCTCGGGAACCCGCATGACCGCGTAGTTGTCGTCCACGATGGTGCGCACCCCGGCGGCGCGGCAGACGGCCAGCACCTCGCCCGGATCGTAGGAGTCGCCGAGCCGCTGCCGGGTGTGCTGCACATAGGCCCACCGGAAGCGGCCGGAGGCCAGCGCCTCGGCCAGCGCCGCGGAGTCGTTGAAGTCGGCCTCCACGGTCTCCACCCCGAGTCCGCGCAGGGTGACTTCGGTGGTGCGGTAGACGGGAGCACGGTGGATCAGCAGCGGGTCGCCCGCGCTGACGGCCGCGCTGAGCGCGGCGCGGATCGCGCCGGTGCCGGCGCCCTGGACGAACGCGGCGTCCTCGGCCCCGAAGAAGTCGGCGAGGACCGCCTCCGTCTTCGCGGTGGTGCGCGGCCGGCCGAGGCCCGGCACGACGCCCGCGTCGGCCGCGAAGAGCTGCTGCCCCTCGAAGTGCCGGGCGGTGCATTCGATCAGCCGGAACTGCCTGGCGACGGCGTCGTCCAGCGGGACCGTCGCCAGCGGGAAGGTCCGCGGCAGTGCTGCGCTCATCTCAGAACTCCTCCGTGGTCGAGCCGGTCAGGAAGCGCACCGGGTTGCGCCGTGTCATCAGGTCGATCAGGTCGTCGTCGAGCCCGGCGGCCCGCGCCTTGGGGAGGAAGGAGCGGAACAGGTGCCCGTAGCCCTGGCCGCCCTCGCTCTCCAGATAGCCGTGGCGGGAGATGTCGCAGCTGAGCAGTACGCGGTCGGCGTGCCCGGCCTCCACCAGCGCGAGCAGCAGCCGCAGCCGCGTGTCGTCGCTCTGGTAGCTCTCCTTGCCCACCGTGTCGAAGGCGACATACGCCCCGGCCGCCGCCAGTTCGCGGTGGACGGCCGGATCGTCGAGCAGGTCCTGGTGGCCGACGCAGATCCGGTGGGCGGGCAGCCCGGCGCCCGTCAGCAGCTCCACCTGGGCGAGCCCGCCGTGGCCGAGCTGCGCGTGGGTGGCCAGGGACAGGCCCGTGGCGACGGCCGCGCGAGCGGAGGCGAGCAGGGTGCGGGTCTCGGCGGGGCTCGGGCGGTCGCCGTGGCTGCCGACCTCGCCGATGAGCCCCGGCCGTATGCCGCTCGCGCCGAACCCGTTCTCGATCT
>NZ_JBHVHQ010000721.1:0-4478 GCF_042800135.1 Streptomyces sp. NPDC057654
GCGGTGCCGCGTGCGAACGCCTCCGCGTAACCGTCGCCGAACACCGCGCCGGTCAGTTCGGCGATCCGCGCGTCCGCCTCGGGGATGTACGGATACGCGGACACCGGCTGCGCCCGCGGCCCGGTGAAGAGCCCGCCGCTGAGTACGCGCAGCTCGATCCGTTCGGCGTTGGCCGCGGCGAATTCGCGGATGACGGGGCCGAATCCGTAACACCAGCCGCAGTAGGCGTCGAAGGCGTAGGTGAGCTTCACGCGCTCCATGGCGTCCTCTCTTCCGGTTGTCTTCCCGGACACTCCTTGTCCGTTACGACCAAGCTACGAGCACGGCACCTCTCCGGCCAGGTACGCTTGCGACCATCCATGGTGAAAAAGCGACACGCCTCCGACAGCAGCCCCAGCAGCCCCGACATCGTCGAGCTCGCCTACCAGGCCCCGCCCGGCACCCCCGTCGGCCTGGAGGTCATGACCTTCGCCGAGCTGCGCTCCCGCGCCCCCGCAGGGCTGCTGCGCCGCCCCCAGCGGCTCGACTTCCACCAGCTGCTCATCGTGCGCTCCGGCTCGGCCGCGCACACCGTGGACTTCACCGGCTACGCGCTCGTACCGGGCTCCGTCCTCTGGGTGCGCCCCGGCCAGGTGCAGAGCTTCGACGAGGCGAGCAGCACCAAAAACGACACGGACGACGACAGCACCGTCGACGGCTACGTCGTCCTCGCCCAGCCCGGCTTCCTGCCGCCCGGCACCGCCGCCGCGGCCAAGGCCGAGGACCCCTTCCGCCCCGTCCTGTGGCAGCCCGTCGGCCCGGACCTCGCGGCGGTGAACCGCGCCGTGGACCACCTGGCCGCCGAGTTCGGCTGCGGCCGCGGCCTGCCCGCCGAGGTGCACACGGACGTCCTGCGGCACCTGTTCACCGTGCTCGTCCTGCGTCTCGCGTATCTGACGGCCCCGGTGGGCAGCAGCGTCCCCGCGCCCAGCGAGACGTTCGAGCGGTTCCGGGCCGCCGTGGAGCGGGAGTTCGCGACCAGCCACCGCGTCGCCGATTACGCGCGCGCCCTCGGCTACTCCCCGCGCACCCTCTCCCGCGCCTCCCTCGCGGCGGCCGGGGTGGGCGCCAAGGAGTTCATCGACTGCCGGGTGGTCCTGGAGGCCAAGCGGCTCCTGGCCCACAGCGATCTGCCCGCCGCCCGTATCGCGGACCGTCTCGGCTTCGACGACGCCGCCAACTTCTCCAAGTTCTTCACGCACCGCACGGGCCGGTCCCCCGGCGCGTTCCGCGCTTCCCTGAAGCCTCCGCCGCTCAAGCCCGCGCAGAGCACCGGCTGAGCCGACGGCACGCACGCGAACGGCGCCCACCGCGAGGAGCGGTGAGCGCCGCGAACTACGAGACACACGCTGTCGGCAGGGCGATACCGGCGTCGTCAGTCGTTGACGCAGGTGTTGCCGAAGGCCGGGTTGAGCAGGCCGATGACGTCGATGCTGTTGCCGCAGACGTTGACCGGCACGTCGATCGGGATCTGCACCAGGTTGCCGGAGAGCACGCCGGGCGAACCGATAGCCGCGCCCGTGGCCCAGGCTCCGTCGTGGCGGTACTGGTGGTGGTCGTGGGCCGAGGCCCCGCCCGCGGTGCCCACCATGGCGGCGGCCGCGGCGATGGTCAGGACAGCGGCCTTGGCGATTCGCGACATGACACTGATTCCTTACGTAGCCGTACGAGGAGAAGGAGAGAGCCGTTCTCCAGCCGGAGATCCGGCGAAACCCGATACGACCAACTTTCTGTACGGGCGCGGCGGATCGACGCGCACGCAAACGGGTGACCTCTGCACATCAGCTCAACTGACTATGCGTCAAAAAGATCAGCCGACCAGACCGGACGCGGCGTCCTCCCGCCCGCCGTCAGCCGCCCGCCATCACCCCAGATAGCGCGGCCGCAGCAGCGTCGAAGGCAGCGGTTCCGCCGCCCCGCGCCCGTACCGCTCCCGCTCCGCCGCGCGCCCGGCGGCCCGCAGCGACTGCGGGGTGAGCGACCGCAACGGCGGTCTCACGGCGGGCAGTCGAAGCGGTACGGGCGTCCGCGCGGCGAGCAGGAAGCCCCGGCCGTCGACCGCGTACGCCGTGGTGTCGAGGCCCGCTGCCCGTACGGTGGCGTCGGCCGTCCAGAAGGCGTGACGCCGGTCGCCGCCCAGCGACCCGGCGTGCACCGCGAGCCGGCCGCCGGGGGCGAGGACGCGGCGGACGAGCCCGTAGAACTCCTGCGAATAGAGCTTCGTGCCGGCCGTGACGGCGGGGTCCGGCAGATCGGCGAGCACCACATCGAAGCCGCCGTCAGCACCGTCTCCGCCGTCGTGACCGCTCGCCTCCCGGCCGCGCCGCACCGCCGCCACCTCCTGTCTCCGCAGCCACTCGAAGGCGTCGGCGGCGACGGCCCGTACCCGCCCGTCGCGGTAGGCGTCGCGGTTGAGCCGCGCCAGGCCGGGGTCCGTACGGGCCAACCGCAGCAGCTCCGGGTCGAGTTCGACGACGGTGATGGACCGTACGCCGGGGTACCGCTCGGCCTCGCGCAGGGCGAGCCCGTCCCCGCCGCCGAGCACCAGCACCCGGCGGTGCGGCCCGGCCATCGCGGGGTGCACGAGCGCCTCGTGGTAGCGGGCCTCGTCACGTCCGTCGAAGCCGAGCCGCCCGTCGAGGTACAGGGACGGCGGTGTGCCGCGCCGCCCGGCGCCGCCCGTGACGACGACCTCCTGCACGCCCGTCCGGACGGCGACCCGCACCTCGGGCCCGTACAGCGCCTGCCGCGCGGCCCGCTCGAAGGGGGCGGTGAGCGCGGCCCCGGCGGCGAGGACCGCGAGGGCGAGGGCGTTGACGCCGATGAGCAGCCGCCGTTCGCGCGCGCTCAGGTCGTGGTGGAAGACCCACAGCACCAGCGCGCCGCCCGCCACCGCGTTGATGCCGCCGGTCAGCAGGGCGCCGGACAGCTGCCCCATCATCGGCAGCAGCAGAAAGGGAAAGGCCAGCCCGCCGACGAGCGCGCCCACGTAGTCGGCGGCGAAGAGGTCGGCGACCGCGCCGCCGGGGTCCTGGCTGCGGATGCGCTGGATGAGCGTCATGAGCAGCGGCACCTCGGCGCCGATGAGCACGCCGATGGCGAGGCAGCAGCCGACGAGGGCGAGGCGCGTCTGGCCCAGCCAGGCGAAGCAGGCATAGAGGGCTATCGCCGAGCCGCCGCCGGTGACGGCGAGGGCGGCTTCGAGGGCGCCGAAGGAGACGGCGGCGCGCGGCCGTAACCGCTTGGCGAGCAGCGAGCCGACGCCCATGGCGAAGACCATCACGGAGAGCACGACGGAGGCCAGGGTGACCGAGTCGCCGAGCAAGTAGGAGGAGAGGGCGACGAGTTCCAGCTCGTACACCAGTCCGCAGGCGGCACAGATGAACGCCGTGGTCAGGACGGCGAAGCGGCCGAGTCCGGGCGGCACGGACGACCGGCCCGGACTCATTGGGTAGTTCATGACGGAACGCTACGTCACCACCCTCACACCCCCTGTCACCCACAAGGGTTCACTAGGGGCGTTCAGGGGTTACTCGCGGGGCGTTCGAGGTTCATACGCCGCCGGACGGGTACCCGGCGCGCCCACACCACCCCGGGGAGCCCCGTACGCCGCCGCCCCGCGCTCACCTCGGCACGGCCAGCCGCACCGCCACCCTCGTACGCGTCGCGACGAGCCGTCCCTCCTGCGGATACGCGTGCCACGTACGCCAGCTGACCTGGCCCTCGTGGCGCTGGGCGAGCATCGCGGTGAAGGCGTGCGGGCTGCCGGGGAAGGTGCCGGCGAGGCCGTGCGGATGGTCGGCGACGAGCGCCAGCAGCTCCTGCGCGCGCCCCGCGAAGGAACCGCGCGACAGCGTCTCGACGCGCGCCGCGAATTCGTACTCCCAGTCGCCCACGCGCTTCGCGACCCCCAGCGGCAGGGGGGTGCTGCTGCCGGGCAGACAGGCCACGGTCTCCGAGCAGCTTCCTTCCACCCCGTCGAGAAGCACCTGGTGGGAGGCGCCGAGCAGGCGCAGCTGAACGGTCGCGCCGTCCAGCTGGAGGTCGAGGTCGGCCAGGGATGGCAGGGGGTCCTTGCCCAGGCACCACGCGAGGTCGGCGGCCCGGGTATCGGTATAGGGGGTGGTGAGGGTCGTGAGCATGGGTCGGCTCCGCAAGCACGCAGTGGAAGGTGGGCCGGCCCGCCCCGGAGGAGGACCAGGGTGTTCGAGTACGCCGGCTCGTGCCCACGTGGGGTCCGTGGGGTCCGAGGACTGTGATTCCGAGGACTTGTACTCTCATCAAGAGGGAATCATGAAAAGCACGGCGCCCACAGCGCTTTTACCCATCTTCGCCGGGTTTCCATCCCCCCGAGGGCTGCACAGCTCAAACGTTCAACACCAAAGCGCCCGGCGGACTTTGGGTCCACCGGGCGCGTTGACGGCCGGGCCGTCATATTC
>NZ_JBHVHQ010000722.1:0-4472 GCF_042800135.1 Streptomyces sp. NPDC057654
GTGTAGGCGAGCAGCCAGCCCAGGCCGAGGACGATCCAGTTGCCGAGCACCGCGCCCACGACGAGGAGGACGGCGGCGAGGAGGATCAGCGGGCTCATCCGGACGCCGGACTCGCGCGCGCCGCGCCGCGGCAGGAGCCGCAGCCGTCGCCGGGCCGCCCCGCCCTCGACGGCCCCGGCTTCCTCTTCTTCGGCTTCTTCCTCGGCCTCTTCTTCCTCTACCGGCGCCTTCTCGACCGACACGCGCGGTGCCGCCTCCGGCTTCGGCGGGGGCTTCAGTATCTCGGGTATCTCGATGCCGCCGACGAAGCCGTGCACGGTCTCGCCCTCGGCGTACGGCTTCGGTTCGATCCGCCACCAGTCGGGGGCGTCCGTGCCCGGCCCCAGTTCGTCCTCGCCCGCGAGGTGCGGCGGCAGCGCGGCCGTGGGGGAACGCTCGGGCTCGCCCTCGACGCGCGGCGCGGGCACCTTGGCGGGGCCTCGGCCGCCGCGCCCGGAGCGCCCCGCGAGGCCGGTGAGCCCCGAGAGCTTGTCGCGCGCGGAGGAGCGCGGGCGGCCCGTTACGGGCGAGTGGACGGGCGCGGCGTTGGCCCCGCCCATGCCCGTACCCGTGCCGGTGCTCGTGCCCGTACCGCCCGTACCGCCGTCGGCCGGGCCCGCGCCCTCCACGATCTTCTCGGGGGTGCCCATCTTGGTCAGGATGCGCTTCACGGCGGAGGGGTTCTCCGCCATGCCGAGCGCCGAGCGCTGCTGGTCGATGTCCGTACGCAACCGGGCGACGAGCCGCATCCGGTCGCCGGACGACAGGCCGCGCTGCTGAGCCAGGTCGCCGACCCGGCTCAAATAGTCATAAACGAGCTGATCGCTCTCGATCCCCACCAAAACCCCTATGGGCCCGTCCGGTTGCCGCCCCGACGGTATCGCGCCAATCCTTTCCCCGCAGTCCCCACCACGCCCACTGGCGCACACCGGGCGCGCCCCCGCCGTCCGAGAGCCCCCGGTCAGCCCGGCGGCTCGATCGCCAGCGCGTGACGGAAGACGTTGCGCGGGTCCCAACGGGCCTTCACCTGCTGGAGCCGGGCGTAATTGTCCTTGTAATAGAGCGTGTGCCAGGGCACGCCGGAGGTGTTCAGCGCCGGGTCGGCCAGGTCGCTGTCCGCGTAGTTGATATACGAGCCGTCGCTGACCTCGCCGGGCACCGGCACGCCCCCGGTGTCGGCGTACACGTCGCGGTAGAAGGCACGGATCCAGGCCAGGTTGGCGCCGTCTTCGGTCCCGTAGGTCCAGATCGACTGGTACACCGCCTTCATGACCACGTCGCGCTGGGCGACCGCGGTGGCCTCCGGCTCCACCGCGCGGACCCGGCCGCCGTACCCGATCAGCAACATGCCGTCACCCGGGGTACCCGTCGGATTCGTCAGGTTCCGGTAGATGGCGGAGAGTTGACGATCGGTGAAGGAGCGGCGCAGATAGCCCGCCTTGATCTTGAACCGACGCGCGGACACGTCCCCGGGCTCGCCGGTGCCCGGCCAGGTCGTCGGGTGCAGCCACGGAAACGTCCGCCGCGTGTCGCCGGCGGGCTTGACGCCGGTATCGGCGGTCACCGCGTTCACGAAGTCGTTCACCATGCGCTCCGCGCCGGGGAGGCCCGCGTCGATCTGCACGCCCATCACGAACCCGCCCGCGCTGCGGTGCG
This sequence comes from Streptomyces sp. NPDC057654, assembly GCF_042800135.1. Taxonomy (NCBI): domain Bacteria; kingdom Bacillati; phylum Actinomycetota; class Actinomycetes; order Kitasatosporales; family Streptomycetaceae; genus Streptomyces; species Streptomyces sp. NPDC057654. The sequence goes on from NZ_JBHVHQ010000722.1 coordinate 1,696, forward strand.
CCGGGATGAGGACCGCGTACAGACCGGCGTACGGCGAGTCGGGCGCGCTGTTGCGCTCATGCCAGACCCCGAAGTTGCGCAGCAGCGCGGTGAACGCCCGCTCGGTCATCTGCTGGTCCCACGCCCAGGTGACCAGGCACACCAGCTGCTCGCGGGGTGCGGGCGGCAGCAGCTGGGAGGGGTCGGAGCCCCGCGCGTCCGGTGACCGCAGCCAGTACCGGGTGACCACCCCGAAATTGCCGCCGCCACCGCCCGTGTGCGCCCACCACAGGTCGCGGTGCGGGTCGTCCGGCTCGCGGGTCGCGACCACCGCGCGGGCGGCGCCGTCGCGGTCGGCGACCACCACCTCCACGCCGTACAAGTGGTCCACCACCGATCCGTACCGGCGGGACAGCGGCCCGTACCCGCCGCCGGCGAGGTGCCCGCCCGCGCCGACCTCGGGGCAGCCGCCCGCCGGTATCGTCACTCCCCACCCTTTGAACAGCGTCCGGTACACATGCCCGAGAGTGGCCCCCGGCTGCACCGCGAACGCGCCGCGCGCGGCGTCGTAGCCGACCGCGTCCATGGGCGACAGGTCCAGGAGCAGCCGCACCGCGGGATCGCCGGTGAAGTTCTCGAAGCAGTGCCCGCCGCTGCGCACGGCGATCCGCCGCCCCGACCGCACGGCGTCCGACACCGCGCGCACCACCTGGCCGGTCGACCCGACGACACGGATCTCGTCGGGCCGTCCCGCGAACCGGAAGTTGTTGCCGCGCAGCAGGCTCTCGTACCGGGTGTCACCGGGCCGGACCGACACCGGCCCGAACCCGGTCGCTTCCGGGACCGCCGCACCGCCCGCCGCCTCTGGGACGGCCGCGCGGTCCGCCGCTTCCGGGACGGCCGCGCGGTCCGCCGCTTCGGCGGTTCCGGCTCCCTGCGCGCCGATCAGCCCCGCGGCGACGCCGCCGGCCGCGGCGAGCAGCCCGCGGCGGTTCGGCCCGGATGGTTTCGATGAGTCGGGGTTCGATCTGCCCGTCGGGGTCACTGCCGCCTCCTGCCCATCACGGGACAACTCCCGTGTCAGCCATACGTCATGACGCCTCATCATGCGCGCCATGCACCGCCGGGAACAGCAGGAGTCGGCAGAGCCCCTTGAGGCATGGGAAAGACTTGAAGCTCTTGGAACTTTCAAAACTCTTGGAGCTTGCAAAACGCTTGGAACACGTGAGCCGGCCAACGGCACTACCGGCGCTCGGCGTCGCCCTCCTTGCGGAGCAGCAGCAGGTAGTAGTCCACGTGGTCGCGGCAGAAGTCGCGGAAGGGCCTCACCAACGGATCGGTGCGGGCGGTGACTTCCTTCCCGTACCGCTCCTCGATCTCGTCGCGCCGCTCCTGGTAGAGCGCGTTCATCAGCTCGCCGGAGAGCACCGCGTTGGACGTCATGCTCTGCACCTTCGTGACGCGGAAGCCCGCCTCCTCCACCTCCGCGAGCAGTTGGGCGAACGGCCGGGGCGGCGGACACGTCCACAGCTCGGTGTAGGCGGCCACGCCCGCCTCGTCCGGGACGCCGCGCAGCGCGAACTCCGTCATCAGGAACCGGCCGCCGGGCCGCAGCACGCGGTGCGCCTCGCGCAGTCCGGCGGGGCGGTCGGAGAGGTGCGGAATGCAGTCGATGGACCAGGCGGCGTCGAAGGAGGCGTCCGCGTAGTCGAGCTGCATGGCGTTCGCACGCGCGAACTCCACCCGCTCCGCCGCCGACGACGCCCGCTGCCGCTCCTCGCAGTGCGCGAGCTGCCCACGGCTGACGGTGATCCCGGTGACCCGGGCCCCGCTGCGCTCCGCCAGCCGGATCGCGGGCCCGCCCGTGCCGCACCCGATGTCGAGGAGGTGGGCGTCCGGCCCGAGGTCGATGGTGTCGATCAGGAACTCGGTCTGCTGGTCCTGCCCGATGTCGGCGAGGCCGATCAGGGAGGTGACGGGCGGGCGGTCGCCGTGCGGCACGTACATGCCGATGTGGACGGCGGTGCCGCCGAGCATCATGGCGAGCATGTCGCCGAACTCGTCGTACATCTCCCCGACCTGGTCGGGGGTGGGGCCGGAGGTGGGGCCGGAGGTGTTGCCTGCGCCGGGTGCTGTCGCTGCCATGGAGATTCCCCTCAACTCGACGTCGAGACGCGGTCGGACCGCGGTCGGAACCGGGGCCGACGGCGGTCGGAACTGCGGTCGGAACCAGGGAGTGCGAGAGTGCGCGCGTGCCACAGGCGACGCTAGCCGAGCGCCACTCCCACGAACACCCCGCTCGGTCCGTACGGGGAAGCCCGCGCCGTACGGACCGCGCGCCGTCCGTACGCACGTATGAAGCTCCCCCACCCGCTCCCCACCAGGTCGACCCGCCCCCGCACCCGAACCCCCACAAGCCCGGCGGGGCGCTCCGGTACCGTTGGCAGAATGACCACCGCGCGGCATCGGGACCCCGCCCACAGCGACACCCCTCCAGGAGCGCCCCGCACGCTCGCCGAAGAGCTGCGCACCCGCCCCGACGACGGCCTCGCCGCCCTCCTGCACGCCCGCCCGGACCTCCTCACGCCCGTGCCCGGCGACCTCACCCAGCTGGCCACCCGCGCCGGAACCCGCGCCTCCGTCGTCCGGGCGCTGGAGCGCCTGGACCGGTTCGCCCTCCAGACCGCCGAGGCGCTGGCGGTGGCCCCGGACCCCTGCCCGTACGAACGGCTCGCCGCGCTCATGACGGGCGAGAACCCCGGCCCGGACATGCCTGACATGCCTGACATGCCAGACAC
>NZ_JBHVHQ010000723.1:0-4461 GCF_042800135.1 Streptomyces sp. NPDC057654
CCTCGGAGGCGATCAGCTCGGCGCGCAGCCGCAGCACCTCACCGCGCAGCTCGTCCCGCGCCTCGGCCACCTCTGCCGGCGACCAGGGGTCCTCGCCCGGTCGCACGGCCAGCTCGCCGGGCTCGGCGGGGGCGGCGGTACGGGCCCCCGGCACCGTCGTCGCGGCCGCTGTCGCGGCCTTGGCGGCCCGTTCCCCACCCGTGGTCTTCTTAGCAGCCACCGTCTTGGCTCCCGTCGTCTTCTTCGCGGGCACCGCCTGCTCGGCCGGTGCGGCCCTCTTGGCTGTGGTCTCGCCTGTGGTACCTGCTGCGCCGTTCTTCGCGACGGCCTTCCCGGCCGGAGCCTTCCCGGCCGTGGTTCTCGCGGCCGCCGCCTTCTTCGCCACGGCCTTCTTCGCCGGTGCTTTCCCGGCCGCGGTCTTCTTCGCCGTGCTCTTCTTGGCCGTGCTCTTCTTGGCAGTGCTCTTCTTGGCAGTGCTCTTCTTCGCTGGGGCCGTCTTCGCCGGGGCCTCGGCGGCCTCCGTCTCCTTGGCCGCGGCCTTCTTCGCCGTCGCCGCTCTCGTCTCACCGGACGGCGCAGTCTTCTTCGCGGCGGTCTTCTTCGCCACCATGGCCGCGGCCCCTTCACATTTTGTGATCTTGCTCGCGAATCGTGCCGGAACGATAAATCGACTCCGGGCACGCGGCAACGGGGCACGCCGCCGGATTCGCCCCGGCTTGCCCGTGAAGCAGGCCGGTCTCATCGGTTGTGCCCAGCCCATGGCCCGGTAATCCGGCGGTACGGGCTGCGCGGCGGGGCGCCCCGGCCCGCCCGCCCGAGGAGCACACGGGACGTATCGGCATTCGGGTCAACCCAGGACCGGCCGGTACCTCAGCCGACGCACCGCGGCGGCCGTCCCCTCGGCCCCCCGGCGGAAGACGAGTCGGCGGCGCTCGGTACGGGCCCGTACACTGGGCGCAGCGAAAGGCGTGGAAGGGACGAGTAGCGCCGCACGCAGCCAAGAGCGACCCGGGGACGGTGTGAGCCCGGGGGTGTGCGCGACGTGAAGATCACCCCGGAGCCGCCGGAAGAACGCCCGCCCAGGCGGGCCAGTAGACCCGGCGTCGCGAACCCCAATGAGGGGGCCTCGGGCACGGCCCGCGGCCAAGGAGGGTGGTACCGCGGGAGCGCATCGGGCTCTCGTCCCTCCGACGGACAGCGAAACGACGTTCCGCCGGAGGAAGAGCCAGATGACCCCGTCGCCGCAGTACCGGCAGGTGCCCGCACAGGTCGACCTGCCCGCCCTGGAGCACGCAGTGCTCGACTTCTGGCGCGAGAACAAGATCTTCGACCGCACCCTCGCCCAGTCCGAGGGCCGCCCCGAGTGGGTCTTCTACGAGGGCCCGCCCACCGCCAACGGCATGCCGGGCGCCCACCACATCGAGGCCCGCGTCTTCAAGGACGTCTTCCCGCGCTTCCGCACCATGCAGGGCTACCACGTCGGCCGCAAGGCGGGCTGGGACTGCCACGGCCTGCCGGTGGAGCTGGCCGTGGAGAAGGAACTGGGCTTCAACGGCAAGCAGGACATCGAGGCGTACGGCATCGCGGAGTTCAACGCGAAGTGCCGCGAGTCGGTGACCCGGCACACCGACGCGTTCGCCGAGCTGACCGAGCGCATGGGCTACTGGGTCGACCTCGACGACGCCTACCGCACCATGGACCCGGACTATGTGCAGTCCGTGTGGTGGTCGCTCAAGGAGATCTTCACCAAGGGGCTGCTGGTCCAGGACCACCGCGTCGCCCCCTGGTGCCCGCGCTGCGGCACCGGCCTCTCGGACCACGAGCTGGCGCAGGGGTACGAGACCGTCGTCGACCCGTCGGTCTTCGTCCGCCTCCCGCTGACCTCCGGCCCGCTGGCGGGCGGCGCCTCGCTGCTCATCTGGACGACCACCCCCTGGACCCTGATCTCCAACACCGCCGTCGCCGCCCACCCCGACGTCCGCTACGTCGTGGCGACCGACGGCGAGGAGCGGCTCGTCGTCGCCGAGCCGCTGCTGGAGAAGGCGCTCGGCGAGGGCTGGGAGGCCACCGGGGAGTCGTTCACCGGCCGGGAGATGGAGCGCTGGACGTACGACCGCCCGTTCGCGCTCGTCGAGCTGGCCGACGCCAACTTCGTCGTCAACGCCGAGTACGTGACCACCGAGGACGGCACCGGCCTCGTCCACCAGGCCCCGGCCTTCGGCGAGGACGACCTCAAGACCTGCCGCGCGTACGGCCTGCCGGTCGTCAACCCGGTCCGCCCCGACGGAACCTTCGAGGCCGAGCTGCCGCTCGTCGGCGGCCAGTTCTTCAAGAAGGCCGACGAGGCGCTGGTCGAGGATCTGCGGGAGCGCGGTCTGCTCTTCCGCCATGTGCCGTACGAGCACAGCTACCCGCACTGCTGGCGCTGCCACACGGCGCTGCTCTACTACGCGCAGCCGTCCTGGTACATCCGCACCACCGCCGTCAAGGACCGGCTGCTGGCGGAGAACGAGGCGACCAACTGGTTCCCGGACTCCGTCAAGCACGGCCGGTTCGGCGACTGGCTGAACAACAACATCGACTGGGCGCTGTCCCGCAACCGCTACTGGGGCACCCCGCTGCCCATCTGGCGCTGCGAGGAGGGCCACCTCACCTGCGTCGGCTCGCTGGCCGAGCTGACCGAGCTGACCGGCGCCGACCAGTCCGGGCTGGACCCGCACCGCCCGTACATCGACAACGTCACCTTCGGCTGCACGGCCGAGGGCTGCGCGCTTCAGGCGGTCCGGGTGCCGGAGGTCATCGACGCCTGGTACGACTCGGGTTCGATGCCGTTCGCGCAGTGGGGCTACCCGTACAAGAACAAGGACCTCTTCGAGAAGCGGTACCCGGCACAGTTCATCTCCGAGGCCATCGACCAGACCCGCGGCTGGTTCTACACGCTGATGGCGGTCGGCACCCTGGTCTTCGACAAGTCGTCCTACGAGAACGTGGTCTGCCTCGGCCACATCCTCGCCGAGGACGGCCGCAAGATGTCCAAGCACCTGGGCAACATCCTCCAGCCGATCCCGCTGATGGACCAGCACGGCGCGGACGCGGTCCGCTGGTTCATGGCGGCCGGCGGCTCCCCGTGGGCCGCGCGCCGGGTCGGCCACAGCACGATCCAGGAGGTCGTCCGCAAGACGCTCCTGACGTACTGGAACACGGTCGCCTTCCAGGCGCTGTACGCCCGTACGTCCTCCTGGGCGCCGTCCGCCGCCGACCCGGCCCCGGCCGACCGGCCGCTGCTGGACCGCTGGCTGCTCGGCGAGTTGAACACGCTGGTCGCGCAGGTCACGGCGGCCATGGAGACCTTCGACACGCAGCGCGCCGGCAAGCTGCTGTCCTCCTTCGTCGACGACCTCTCCAACTGGTACGTGCGCCGCTCCCGCCGCCGCTTCTGGCAGGGCGACCCGGCCGCGCTGCGCACCCTGCACGAGACGGTGGAGACGGTCACCCGGCTCATGGCGCCGCTCACCCCGTTCATCACCGAGCGGGTGTGGCAGGACCTCGTCGTGCCGGTGACGCCGGACGCGCCCGACTCGGTGCACCTGACCAGCTGGCCGGTCGCGGACGAGAAGCTGATCGACCCGGCGCTCTCCGAGCGGATGCTGCTGGTCCGCCGGCTGGTGGAGCTGGGCCGCGCGACACGCGCGGAGTCCGGCGTGAAGACGCGTCAGCCCCTGTCGCGGGCGCTGGTCGCGGCGTCGGGCTTCGAGTCCCTGTCGGACGAGTTGCGCGCCCAGATCACGGAGGAGCTGAACGTCTCCTCCCTGGCCTCCCTCTCCGAGGTGGGCGGCTCCCTGGTGGACACCACGGCCAAGGCCAACTTCCGCGCGCTGGGCAAGCGGTTCGGCAAGGGCGTCCAGGCGGTGGCCAAGGCCGTCGCCGAGGCCGACGCCGCCGCCCTGTCCCTGGCCCTGCGCGAGGGCACGGCCGCGGTCGAGGTCGACGGCAAGCGGGTGACGCTCGCCCCGGACGAGGTCATCATCACCGAAACGCCCCGCGAGGGCTGGTCCGTGGCCTCCGACTCCGGCGCCACCGTCGCCCTCGACCTGGAGATCACCCCGGAGCTCCGCCGCGCGGGCCTGGCCCGTGACGCCATCCGGCTGATCCAGGAGGCCCGTAAAAACAGCGGCCTGGATGTCGCGGACCGCATCCTGGTCCGCTGGGACGCGGCGGACGCCGAGACGGCGGAGGCGCTGGCCGAGCACACCGGTCTGATCTCCGACGAGGTCCTGGCCGACGAGTTCGCGACGGCGGACGCCGACGCCTCCTTCGGCGAACCGTTCACGGACGAGCCCCTGTCCCTGACCTTCCGGCTGCGCAAGGTGTAACAGCGGGGCACGGCGCACCACGGCCGGGCGGGCTCGGACTCCGGGCCGGCCCGGCTTTTTGACGCCCAGAAACAGACTGGGGAAAAAC
>NZ_JBHVHQ010000724.1:0-4457 GCF_042800135.1 Streptomyces sp. NPDC057654
GAATGCGCCGTGGACCCGCAGGGTCCGAGACGCGCCCGCACCCGAGCAACTCGCAACGGCCACTTCGCGGCAGCTGCCAGCGGCGCAGCGCAGCGGAGCCAGCCTGAACCTTGGCCACGAACACCGCCGCAGGCAGCAAACCGACAGCCGCCCCGCCCCCTCCCTCCCGCTGCTGGCGTTCTGGGTCCGGAGGGCCCGAGGCGAAGCTGGTAGTCGACCGAGCCGAATGCCGCCCCGCGCGGCAGCACTCCAGGGGCCCTTCCCATCCGGCTTCATCTCACCGGCGGGGCTTTGGGCCCGGAGGGTCCGAGGCGGAAGTCGCACCCCGGCCGGGTGCAATACCGCCCTACCCGACCACCCCCGCGCTTTGTGAGACTCGCGTGGTTATACGGGTTTGGGGTCGGGCTCGTTCTCCTCGTCGTCCGGTTCATCGAGTACGGGCAGCCGGGCTCCACGGCTGTCCGCTACGCGCAACGCGTCGTGCAGGGACTCGGACAACCTCGTTCCGAGAAAGCGGAGTTCGATGGATGACGTGCGTTCGTTCTTGAGCATGTCCCTTGCGAAAGTGAGGAGTTGAACCCCCGTGGAGAGCTGTTCGGCCTCGATTCTGTCGGCGAGCTGCGAAACGCGGCCGGTGCCGCTGTGCGACTTGAGGTAGCAGGGATTCCCCCGTTCGTCCGACCACGGGAGCAGCCGCAGGGTGCCGTTCATCGCGCGACCACCAGGGCGCTGCGCGCGCTGCGCAGGTACGGAGGCGGGGGCGTAGGGGAGGCGGAAGGGTGGGCGATACCGTGGTGCATGTCGTCAACTCCGTGTGATTGATGGCCATGCCCCCGGGCCGTTGCCGCGGTCGCGGGGGTCTCTCTCGTACATGACATTCGAATACCGCGAGATTCCGCCCCGGATGTCGGAACGGTGTGGTAACACCTTTACTGAAAGCGCGCGTTGCGCGCACGCTCGGCACGTCACCAAATGGGCTGCGTGGACACCGAGTTAAGCGAAGAAAGGTTCGACTCATGGAGTTGAACGACGAAAATGGCAAGCTCAGTCCGCGAGTCAGGCTGGGGCGGCGGCTGCGACGGCTGCGGGAGCGGAAAGGGCTGTCGCTGCGGCAGCTATCCGATGAGGTGGGCGGGTACTCGCACAGCTACCTCGGCCGAGTGGAGCTGGGGGAACAGCTTCCCTCGGAAGCGCTCGTGAACACGTTGGACGAGTTCTTCGACACGGACGGAGTGCTGGCTGAACTGTTGGAATTGGCGCATGACGCCCTGATTCCGGACTTCAGTCGGAAGGTTCTGAGCCTGGAGCCGGAAGCTAAGCGAATTCAGGTGTTCACCAGCACCCTCGTGCCAGCGTTGTTGCAGACCCGCGAGTACATGCGGGAATTGTTCTGCAAGTACTACCTGACGGAGTTCGATGCCCAGATCGACGAGCGGGTGATTACCCGGCTGCGACGGCAGAGAATCCTTGAGCGGGAGAATCCACCTTATTATTGGGGGATCATGGATGAAGCCGCACTTAAGCGACCAATCGGTGGTACAAGGTGCATGGCCGAGCAACTCAAGCATTTGACGCAGGTCGCCGCCCGGCGCCACATCACGGTGCAGGTGTTGCCGTTCACCGCAGGTGCGTACCCTCTTGCGGGCGGGAGTCTCACCCTGCACACGCTGCCGAACGGAGGGAACATTACCGCAATCGAGAGCTTCGACTCCGGCGAATCGTCAGAGGCTCCGAAGAGGGTACTGGAGCTGGTGCGAAGGTTTGACTTTGTGCGCTCAGTGGCCCTCACTGGTGAGGAATCTCTCGACCTGATTCGTAGATACCTGAAGGAGTACGAAGGTGAAGCGGTTTCCTGATGCATCGGCTCTGACTGCTTGGCGTAAGTCGAGTTACAGTGAGAGCACGTCAGGCGGTTGCGTCGAGGTATCGGACGGCCACCCCGCCGGCGTCCCCGTCCGTGACTCCAAAGACCCCCACGGCCCAGCCATCATCTTCGAAGCGCCCGCCTGGTCGTCCTTCGTAGCCGCCGTCAAGGGCAACGGCGGCAGCTTTTCCGGTTGAGCGCCGACCGGGCCTCGTACCGACCCCATGTCCGTACGAGGTACGAGGCCCCGTCGCGCCACGCTCCGCTACATCAAACCGGCCGCAACCACACCGTAGCCAACGGCGGAAGCACTGGCAGGATGCTCGTCCGGTGGCCGTGCGCCGCTACCGATTCCGCCTTCAGCGGGTCGGCGTTCGTCACGCCGCTGCCGCCATACCGGGCGGCATCCGTGTTGAGGATCTCGTGCCAGACGGTGAAGCCCTTCGGGACGCCCAGCCGGTACTCGTGCCGGACCACCGGCGAGAAGTTGGAGACGGCCAGCAGCGGGTCCCCCGACGCGTCGTAGCGGAGGAAGGCGAAGACGTTGTCCTCGCTGGCCTCGCCGTCGATCCAGGCGAAGCCCTCCGGGTCGGTGTCGCGTTGCCAGAGGGCGGCCGTCGCCGCGTACGTACGGTTGAGGTCGCGGACGAGGTCGCGTACGCCCCGGTGGTCGGGTTCGGCGGAGTAGGAGGGATCCAGCAGCCACCAGTCGGGGCCGTGGCCCTCGGACCACTCCGCGCCCTGCGCGAACTCCTGGCCCATGAAGAGAAGTTGCTTGCCCGGGTGAGCCCACATGAAGCCCAAGTATGCGCGGTGGTTGGCTCGTTGCTGCCACCAGTCGCCGGGCATCTTCCCCGCCAGGGAGCGTTTGCCGTGCACGACCTCGTCGTGGGAGATCGGCAGGACGTAGTTCTCGCTGTACGCGTAGACCATCGAGAACGTCATCTCGTGGTGGTGGTACTTGCGGTGCACCGGCTCCTTGGATACGTACTCCAGCGAGTCGTGCATCCACCCCATGTTCCACTTCAGGCCGAAGCCGAGCCCGCCGAAACCGCTGGGGCCCACGTGATGGGTGGCGCGCGTGACGCCGTCCCAGGCGGTGGACTCCTCCGCCACCGTGACGACGCCGGGGCAGCGGCGGTAGACCGTCGCGTTCATCTCCTGGAGGAACGCGACGGCGTCCAGGTTCTCCCGGCCCCCATTGGCGTTCGGAGACCACTCGCCGGGCTCGCGCGAGTAGTCGAGGTAGAGCATCGAGGCGACGGCGTCCACGCGCAGGCCGTCGATGTGGAACTCCTCGCACCAGTACACGGCGTTGGCCACGAGGAAGTTACGGACCTCCTTGCGGCCGTAGTCGAACTCCAGGGTTCCCCAGTCGGGGTGCGCGGCCCGCGCCGGGTCCTCGTGCTCGTACAGCGTGCGGCCGTCGAACTCGGCCAGCGCCCAGTCGTCCTTGGGGAAGTGCGCCGGCACCCAGTCCACGAGGACGCCGATGCCGGCCCGGTGCAGGGCGTCCACCAGGAACTTGAAGTCGTCGGGCGTGCCGAGCCGCGCCGTCGGCGCGTAGAAGCCCGTGACCTGGTAGCCCCACGAGCCGCCGAAGGGGTGCTCCGCCACCGGCATCAGCTCCACGTGCGTGAAGCCCAAGTCGGCCACGTAGGCAGGTAGTTGTTCTGCTAGTTGGCGGTATGTCAGGCCCGGCCGCCAGGACGCGAGGTGAAGTTCGTACACCGAGAACGGGTTCTCGTGCACGGGATGGTTCGCGCGGTGGATCAGCCATGCCTCGTCCCGCCACGTGTGGTGCGAGGCGTGCACGATGGACGCGTTGGCCGGCGGGGTCTCCGTCCGACGGGCCATCGGGTCCGCGCGCAGGGTGCGCGAGCCGTCCGGGCGCGTGATCTCGAACTTGTACAGCGCGCCCTCGCCGACGCCCGGCAGGAACAGCTCCCAGACGCCGGTGCCGCCGAGCGAGCGCATGGGGGAGGCGGTGCCGTCCCAGTAGGTGAAATCGCCGACGACTCGCGCGCCCCGCGCATTCGGGGCCCATACGGTGAACCGCGTGCCGGTGACGTTCTGCCAGGTCATCGGCTGCGCGCCGAGTGCATGCCACAGTTCCTCGTGGCGGCCCTCGCCGAGCAGATGCAGATCGAGTTCGCCGAGCGCGGGCAGGAAGCGGTACGGGTCGTGGACCTCGATCTCGTTATCCTCATACGTGACCAGGAGGCGGTAGTCGGGGATGTCGCGCAGCGGCAGCAGCCCCGCGAACAGCCCGTCGCCCTCGGGGATCAGGTCCGCCCGCAGGCCCCTCGCGGTGACGGCCACATTGCGCGCGTACGGGCGCAGCACCCGGAAGGCGACACCCCCGCGCACGTGGTGCGCGCCCAGCAGCGCGTGCGGATCATGGTGCGCGCCGTCGAGCAGTCGTCGGCGCTCCTCGGGGTCGAGCGGGGGAGCGGTACGTACGCCACGGCCGTTGCCGGCAGTGGCCGTGGGAGCGGGGGGCTGGACCGCGGGCTCCGCAGGCACCGCGGGCTCCGCCTCCGCCGCCTCCTCCGCCCGCGGGGCGCGCGGCGTCGGCGGTGCGGTGTCCGCC
>NZ_JBHVHQ010000725.1:0-4455 GCF_042800135.1 Streptomyces sp. NPDC057654
GTGAGAAGGGCAAGTCCTCGTGGCAAGGGTTCGGACAGGGGTACGTGCGTTCAGCGCCGTGCTGGCAGCGGTGCTCGGCGCGACCCTGGCAGGGTGCAGCAGTACGGGCGGCAAACGGGCGGAGGAGCGGGCCGCCAAGGCCGCCCAGGGACGGGCCGCCGTGGACACGCCGCGCTGGACCTTCGCGATGGTCACCCACTCGGGCGACGGCGACACCTTCTGGGACATCGTGCAGAACGGTGCGAAGCAGGCCGCGGCCAAGGACAACATCAAGTTCCTCTACTCCCACAACAAAGAGGCGAACCAGCAGGCCCAGCTCGTCCAGGCCGCCATCGACCAGAAGGTCGACGGGCTGATCGTCACGCTCGCCAAGCCCGACGCGCTCAAGGACGTCGTGGCCAAGGCGGAGAAGGCCGGGATCCCCGTCATCACGGTGAACTCCGGCTCCGAGGAGTCCAAGCGGTTCGGGGCGCTGACGCACATCGGCCAGGACGAGACGATCGCCGGCGAGGCCGTCGGCGAGGAGCTGAACGAGCGCGGCAAGAAGAAGGCCGTCTGCGTCCTGCACGAGCAGGGCAACGTCGGCCACGAGCAGCGCTGCGCGGGCGCGAAGAAGACCTTCAAGGGCGACCTCAAGAACCTCTACGTCGACGGCACCAACATGCCCGACGTCCAGGCGTCCATCGAGGCCAAGCTCCAGTCCGACAAGGACGTCGACGCCGTCGTCACCCTCGGCGCGCCCTTCGCCCCCACCGCCGTCAAGGCCGCCGAGCAGGCCGGCAGCAAGGCCGAGGTCGACACCTTCGACCTCAACGCCAAGGTCGCCCGGTCCCTCTCGGACGGCTCCCTCGGCTTCGCCGTCGACCAGCAGCCGTACCTCCAGGGGTACGAGGCCGTCGACGTGCTGTGGCTCTACAAGTACAACGCCGACGTGCTCGGCGGCGGCAAGCCGGTCCTCACCGGCCCCCAGATCATCACCAAGGACAACGCGGCCGACCTGGAGAAGTACACGAAGCGGGGGACCCGATGAGCGCCCCGCCGACCGGTACCCCTACACCGCCGGTCGCGGGGGACGAGAGACTGGTGCACCGCTCGCCGGCCCGCCGCCTGATGGGCCGCCCCGAGCTGGGCTCGGTCGTCGGCGCGATCGCCGTCTTCGTCTTCTTCGCGATCGTCGCCGACAACTTCCTCCAGGCGTCCAGCCTCAGCACCGTGCTGTACGCGTCCTCGACGATCGGCATCATGGCGGTGCCGGTGGCGCTGCTGATGATCGGCGGCGAGTTCGACCTGTCGACGGGCGTGATGGTCACCTCGTCGGCGCTGATCTCGTCGATGTTCAGCTACCAGATGACGGCCAACGTCTGGGTCGGCGTCGGGGTGTCCCTGCTGGTCACCCTCGCCATCGGGTTCTTCAACGGCTTCCTGCTCACCCGCACCAAGCTGCCCAGCTTCATCATCACGCTCGGCACCTTCCTGATGCTCACGGGCCTCAATCTGGGGTTCACCAAGCTGATCAGCGGCACGGTCTCCACCAAGTCCATCGGCGACATGGAGGGCTTCTCCTCGGCCCGCGCCCTCTTCGCCTCGCACCTCTCGCTCGGCGACGTCGACCTCCAGGTCACCATCGTGTGGTGGCTCGCCCTGGTGGCGCTGGCCACCTGGGTGCTGCTGCGCACCCGCGTCGGCAACTGGATCTTCGCGGTCGGCGGCGGCGCGGACGCGGCCCGCGCGGTCGGCGTCCCCGTCAACCGCACCAAGATCGGCCTCTATATGGCGGTCGCCTTCGCCGCCTGGGTCTCCGGCCAGCACCTGCTCTTCTCCTACGACGTGGTGCAGTCCGGCGAGGGCGTCGGCAACGAGTTCCTCTACATCATCGCGGCCGTCATCGGCGGCTGCCTGATGACCGGCGGCTACGGCTCGGCCATCGGCTCCGCGGTCGGCGCGTTCATCTTCGGCATGACCAGCAAGGGCATCGTGTACGCGCAGTGGAACCCGGACTGGTTCAAGTTCTTCCTCGGAGGGATGCTCCTCCTGGCGACCCTGCTGAACGCATGGGTCCGCAAGCGTGCGGAGGCAAGCAAGTGACGGCCCTCGTCGAGCTCACCGACGTCAGCAAGTTCTACGGGAACATCCGCGCCCTGGAAGGGGTGTCCCTGGAGGTCCACGCGGGGGAAATCACCTGCGTACTGGGCGACAACGGGGCCGGCAAGTCCACCCTCATCAAGATCATCGCAGGGCTGCACCGGCACGACGCGGGCGTCTTCGAGATCGAGGGCGAACCGGCCGGCCTCGGCTCTCCGCGCGAGGCCCTGGACCGCGGCATCGCCACCGTCTATCAGGACCTCGCCGTCGTCCCCCTGATGCCGGTCTGGCGGAACTTCTTCCTCGGCTCCGAGCCCACCAAGGGGTCCGGGCCCTTCAAGCGCCTCGACGTCCGGCGGATGCGCGAGACGACCCGCGCCGAGCTGCTGCGCATGGGCATCGACCTGCGCGACGTCGACCAGCCGATCGGCACGCTCTCCGGCGGCGAGCGGCAGTGCGTGGCCATCGCCCGCGCCGTCTACTTCGGCGCCAAGGTGCTCGTGCTCGACGAGCCCACCGCGGCGCTCGGCGTCAAGCAGTCCGGGGTGGTGCTCAAGTACGTCGCCGCGGCCCGCGACGCCGGCCTCGGCGTGGTCCTCATCACGCACAACCCGCACCACGCGTATCTCGTCGGCGACCGCTTCGTCCTGCTCAAGCGCGGCGCGATGGCCGGCAGCCACGCCAAGTCCGAGATCGGCCTGGACGAGCTCACTCGGCAGATGGCGGGCGGCAGCGAGCTGGAGCAGCTCAGCCACGAGCTGGCGCGGGCGCCGGGGCCGGACGTCATCGGGGGGCGCGCGGTGGCGGAGCCGGACGAGGGACGAGCTGACGGAGCGGACGTTGAAGAGGCCGAGGGCCCGGCCGCCGAGGAGGGCGCGGGTCCGGCCGGAAGACCGGGCGGAGAAGACGCCGGAGAAGGCGGCGACCGCCCGTCCGGCGCGTCGGCCGCGGACCGCGCGCAGGAGTGACCGCGCGCCGCGCACCACGCGTGAGGCACAATCGGCCACGGCGGGCCGAGCCCGCCACGCCCGACCGCAGGACCGAGGCGACGCGCCTCCCGAGAGATCCGCAGGGACGACGACTCGTGCGACCACGCACCCCAGGCGAACGCACCGGCCGCGCGGTACGTGCGGTACGCGCGGCCCGCACCGGCCGCGCCGCGAGCGCGCCCCGCGCAGCGGCCGGCGCAGGATTCGGCGAAGGGGCCAGGCGATGAGCATGTACCGCGAACGGGTGCACCGGGGCTCGGCCCGCGCCACCGTGCTCAAGACGGTGGGGACCCGCGAGCGGCGCTCGCACCTCACCGCGCCCCGGGTGCCGACCGTCGGCATCGACATCGGCGGCACCAAGGTGATGGCCGGCGTCGTCGACGCGGACGGCAACATCCTGGAGCAGGTGCGCACCGAGACCCCGGACAAGTCCAAGAGCCCCAAGGTCGTCGAGGACACCATCACCGAGCTGGTCCTGGACCTCTCCGACCGGCACGACGTGCACGCGGTCGGCATCGGCGCGGCCGGCTGGGTCGACGCGCACCGCTCCCGCGTGCTGTTCGCCCCCCACCTGTCCTGGCGCGACGAGCCGCTGCGCGACCGGCTCGCGGGGCGGCTGGCGGTGCCGGTGATGGTCGACAACGACGCCAACACGGCCGCGTGGGCCGAGTGGCGGTTCGGCGCAGGCCGCGGCGAGGACCACCTCGTCATGATCACGCTGGGTACCGGCATCGGCGGCGCGATCCTGGAGGACGGCCAGGTCAAGCGGGGCAAGTACGGGGTCGCGGGCGAGTTCGGCCATATGCAGGTCGTCCCGGGCGGCCACCGCTGCCCGTGCGGCAACCGCGGCTGCTGGGAGCAGTACAGCTCCGGCAACGCCCTGGTCCGTGAGGCGCGCGAGCTGGCAGCCGCCGACTCGCCGGTCGCGCACACCATCATCGAGCGGGTCGGCGGCCACGTCCACGAGATCACCGGGCCGCTCATCACCGAGCTGGCCCGGCAGGGCGACGCCATGTGCGTCGAGCTGCTCCAGGACATCGGCCAGTGGCTCGGCGTCGGCATCGCCAACCTCGCCGCCGCCCTCGACCCCTCCTGCTTCGTCATCGGCGGCGGCGTCAGCGCGGCCGACGACCTGCTGATCGGCCCGGCGCGGGACGCCTTCCGCCGCCACCTCACCGGCCGCGGCTACCGGCCGGAGGCCCGTATCGTCAAGGCCCAGCTGGGCCCCGAGGCGGGCATGGTGGGCGCCGCCGACCTGGCGCGGCTCGTCGCCCGCCGCTTCCGGCGCGCGAACCGCCGCCGCGTGGAGCGGTACGAACGGGCCGGGGTCACGGTGCGGCTCGCGCCGCGCGGGCAGGCGGGACGCGGATGATCGCCGCCGACC
>NZ_JBHVHQ010000726.1:0-4454 GCF_042800135.1 Streptomyces sp. NPDC057654
CACCACTGCCGCCGCCAGACCCGTGAGGATTCTGCTTTTGAGCATGGTCGATCGTGCGCGAACCACTACGGCCTCCGTGTGGGGGGAGTGTTGAGGGGGGTGGTGATGGTGCGCGCTCAGGGGCCCCTGGGCTTGCCGTACAAGGTGGTCCAGACCAATGCTGTTGTCAAGACCCGGACAACGAAGAGGCTGATGGGGCCGGTGGTACGGGCGTCATGGCAGGTACGGCTATGGCCTCGGCTACGGCAGTCCGTGCACGTGCGGGCCGACCGCGTTGGACCAGGCGTTGCCGTTGCTCGCGTCCCAGTTGGTCGACCAGGTCATCGCGCCCCGGATGCCCGGATACGTCTTCGCGGGCTTGAACGAGCCGCAGCCCGTGCCCTTGGCCAGGCAGTCGAGGGCGTTGTTGACGACGGACGGCGCGACATAGCCGCTGCCCGCGCCCCGGGTGGAGGCCGGCAGGCCCAGGCCCACCTGGGAGGGAGCGAGCCCGCCTTCGAGCTGGATGCAGGCCAGGGCGGTGAGGAAGTCCACGGTCCCCTGCCCGTACACCTTGCCGTCGCAGCCGTTCATGGCGCCGCTGTTGTAGTACTGCATGTTGACGACGGTCAGGATGTCCTTGATGTTCAGGGCTGTCTTGAAATAACCGCCCCCCGTTGACTGCATGTCGATGGTCTGCGGGGCCATGGTGATGACCAGCTGCGGCCCGGCCTTCGCCGACAGGGAGCGCAGCGCCTGCGTCATGTACGTGGGGTTGAGCCCGTTCTCCAGGTCGATGTCGACGCCGTTGAAGCCGTACTTCTGCATGGCCGCGTACACGCTGTTCGCGAAGTTGTTCGCGGAGTTCGCGTCATTGACGGAGACCGTGCCCTTCTCGCCGCCGACGGAGAGGATGACGGACTTGCCGGCCGCCTGCTTGGCGGCGATGTCGGCCTTGAACTGCGCCTCGCTGTAGTTCAGCGCGGGATCGAGGCGGAACTCGACCGCGCCCGGCGTGGTGGTGGCGTCCGCGAAGGCGACGGCGATGATGTCGTACTGGCTCTGCACATCGCTGATCTTCTGGACGGTGGCGCCGTTGTTGAAGTTCTGCCAGTAGCCCGTCACGGCGTGTTTGGGCACGGAGGGGCCGGGGCCGCCCTCCTTGGTGGTGGCCGAGACGGCGGCGGACTTCGGCGACTCGCCGGCGGTGTTGGTCGCGGTCACCTGGAACTGGTACGAGGTCGACGGGGTCAGCCCCGTCACCACGGCCGAGGCGCCGCTCGTCGCCTGGACCTTCGTGCCGTCCTGGTAGACGTTGTAGCCGCTCGCGCCGGTCACCGGGTTCCAGGACAGGGCCACGGAGGAGGCGGTGACCGCGCCCGTCGCGAGGCCGCCGGGCGTGCCCGGGACCGGCTCGCCCGGATCGCCGCCGCCCGGCCCGTCGAGGGTGAAGTCGTCGGCGAAGTAGGCGGGCTGCCCGTACCAGCCGTGGGTGTAGATGGTCACGGTCTTCGTGGCCGCGCCGGTCTTGAAGCTGGTGCTGAGCTGCTGCCAGGAGGAGGCGGAGGAGGTCCACGTCGAGACGTCCGTGGTGCCGGTGCCGCTCGCGCCGAGGTAGATGTACGAGCCCTGGACCCAGGCGCTCAGCGTGTACGAGGAGTTCGGCTGCACGCTCACGGTCTGCGAGCACTTGGCGTTGTCGGCGCCGGCGGGCGCGGCCTTGAGGGCGCCCGTACCGCCGTGCACGGGGCTGGTGACGACTGTGCCGCTGTCGCCCGAGCAGGTCCAGTTGTCGAGGCCGGACTCGAAGCCGGGGTTCTTGGCAAGGTTGGCGGCGGTGGAGGGGCTCGCGGCGGCAGCTTCGGTCCCGCCGTCGCCGATGACGGTGAGGCCGGTCGCGGCGAGCGCGGCGGCGGCGAGCGCGGTGAATACGCGCAGGGGGCGATGGCGTAGCGGGGTACGTCCCGATCTGCGTCTGGATCGGGGGGTTTCGGTGCGGCGTGTGCGGTCCACGACTGCCTCCGGTGGGAAGGGTGTTGAAGGAGGAGCTCCAGGGACGGTGGCCACCGCTTGGGCGTAAAGATGGTCCAGACCATTGGGTCAGTCAAGGGTCTGCGAGAACTTCGGCGGGCTGTTCTCTCGCGCCGCATTCGTGGATAAAGTGCTGATGCACCAGCCAAGGGCAGTAGCGAGGAGAGTCCATCTGCGGTCACCGGGGCACCGGCGGCCGGAGTGAACGGGGAAGCCGACGTGCCCACCGCGATTGCAGTCACCAGCCCCGACCTGGTGCTCGTGCCGCCCGACGGCCAGGCCCCGGCCGCCGCGGTGCTGCGGCCCCCGGACGAGCAGCCCCTGGACGACGCCATCGCACAGGCTGCTGCCCTCCTCGACCGCTGCGGCTATGTCGTCGCGCTCTACCCGGACGCGCTCCCCGGCCCGTACACGCGCCGCCTGCACACGGTCCGCTCCGTGCTCGAAAGCGACCGGATGGCGCTCCTGCCGATCGCGCTGCCGCCGCTCGCCGTCGGCGTGCTCGCCCGCCAGTTACGCCGGCTGTCGGTGTCCGATCTGAGCCCCGGCGTCCTCGCCTGCGCCGCGCGCCTCCTCGCCCACTACATCCACGCGGGCGCGCAGCTCGACAGCGTCGCCGGGCTCGACCGCGTCGACGTCGGGCTCGGCCCGCACGTCAAGTCCTGGCTGCCGGGCACCCGGTTCGCCGTGCTCGCCGGGCCCAAGCCGCGGCTCGTCCCGGCCGGCGGTGCGGAGCCGCCGGACGGGCCCGGCTTCGCCACCGACCTCACCGTCGCGCGCGGCCGGCCCCGCCGCCCCGGCCACGAGGACTGGGTCACGGACATCCTCGCGCCCGCCTGGCGCGTCCAGGCAGTCCAGGAAACCGCGCTGCCCGCCGAGTCCGCGCGCTGGTGGGGCACGCGCAAGGCCGTCGAGTTCGCCGCCGCCATCCCGGACGCGACCGTGCTCTACCAGCTGGTGGCGTCCGTGCGCAGAGAGGAGTGCCGCTGGTGCGGCGTCGAACTGATCGGTGACCGCTGCGCGTTCTGCTCCGCCGCCGTGGAGCGCGCCGAGCAGCCCGGCGCCCGCGCCGCCGCCCTCGCCCCGTCCGTACGAGCCGCCCTGACCAGCCGGTAGGCCGCCGACCCGCGAGCCGGCGGCGCCCCGCCGGCCGACGTCCCCGAACGAGGTTGCCCGTCCCATGAATTCACGCCAGCGCCGCGGAGTCATCCTGCTGGTCCTGTCGGTCCTGTGTGCCGTCGGCGCGTTCGTCGGGGTCTTCTCGGTCCTCCACGACGTGGAGTCGAAGGTGGGCCCCGAGACCACGGCGTACCGGCTGAAATCGGATGTACCCGCCTACAAGGCGCTGGACGCCGGGCAGTTCGAGCGGATCTCGATGCCCAAGCGCTGGCTTCCGGCCACCGCCGTCACCGACCTCGCCGACCTGCACGGCAAGATCGCCGTCACCCCGCTGCGCAAGGGGTCGCTGCTCCAGGACGACATGATCGTCTCGCGGCCCGCGCTCCGCCCCGGCCAGCAGGAGATCGCCATCATGATCGACGCGGCGACCGGCGTGGCCGGGAAGATCAACCCCGCCGACAAGGTCAACATCTACGCGACCTTCGACGGCAAGGAGCAGGGCACCAAGCCCGAATCAAAGATCATCGTCAGCGGCGCGCAGGTCATCGCCGTCGGCAAGCTCACGGCGCTCGACCCCAACGCCGACCACAGCTCCAACTCCACCACCCGGCGCGCCGCGGAGGCGGTCCCCATCACCTTCGCCCTCGACACCAAGGACGCCCAGCGCGTCGCGTACGCGGAGTCCTTCGCCTCCCACGTCCGCCTCGCCCTCGTCGCCCCCGGCGGCGACGACACGATCAGCCCGGGCGACCGCACCTACACCCTCGACGGCGACAAGTAGAGGCAGGGGACACGGTGACGATCAGAATCCTCGCGGCAGTCGGCGACCCGGACGTCGCCCGCGCCATCAGCGGGACGCTCGGCCAGCTCCCCGGCGTCGAACCCATGGAACCGGCCGGTGACTCCACCCGCCTCCTGGACGCCCTGGCGGCGCTCGCCGCCGTCGCCGTCGAGGAACTGCCCGAAGTCGTCCTGGTCCACGAACGGCTCGGGCCCGTCCCCGCCCTGGAGGTCATCCGCGACGTCGCCCTGCGCTTCCCGGCCGTCGGCGTCGTCCTCGTCACCGCCGACGCCGGGCCCGCCCTCTACTCCGCCGCCATGGACGCCGGCGCGCGCGGCATCGCGGCCCTCCCCCTCTCGTACGACGAACTCGGCACCCGCGTCCAGGCCGCCGCGCACTGGGCCTCGGGCGTCCGCCGCCACCTGGGCGGCCACCCCGAGGGCGCGCCGGCCGGGCCCGGCGGGCGGCTCGTCGCGGTGATCGGGGCGAAGGGCGGCGTGGGCACCACCGTCACGGCCGTACAGCTCGCGCTCGCCGCGCACTC
>NZ_JBHVHQ010000727.1:0-4454 GCF_042800135.1 Streptomyces sp. NPDC057654
CTGTCGTCAGTGCGCCCCGCGTGCTCCGGGCGCTTCTCGCGCCGCGAGGCGCCCCCGTCCGCAGGCTGACGCCGTCGTGGTGGACCAGCACACCGGGCGCGAAGGGCCGCAGCGTGAGCGCCCCCAGACCAGGGGTGCGCAACAGCTCGGGATAGGCGGTGTTGAGCAGCTGCCCGGTGCGGTCGAGGCGGAAGCCGTCCACCGTCTCCGTGGTCATACGGCCCCCGGCGTAAGGGGCGGCCTCCAGGACGGTGACTGTTACTCCGGCGCTGGTGAGCTGCTGCGCCGCCGAAAGTCCGGCGAGTCCGGCGCCCACGATGACGACATCGACAACATCGACGACATCAGTATCGACATCGGCATCGATAGCGGCATCGGCGGTGCCGGCAGCGGTGTCGGCGGGATGGTTCGCGGAAATTCGTGCACGGTCGAGCACGTGCCCTCCCCGAGGTCGGTCCGCTCACTCGGTGGCCTGATGCCCCCAACCAGAGCTGGGGATGCGTGAGTTGCCTCGACCGTAGGGACAAAACCCTTCCACGGCAGTCGCGCACGGACAGAGCACGGTCGCACGCCGGTCGCACGGCGGTCGCACGGAGGCAGGTCCGGGCCCGCCCCGGCACCGTCCCCTCCCGGCCCGTCCTCAGTCGCGTTCCGTCAGCGCCGCCCGCACCGCGTCCTCGATGCGCGGGAACGCGTACGTGAAACCCGAGTCCAGCAGCTTGCGGGGCAGCGCCCGCTGGCTGCTCAGCACATCGGAGGCGAACTCGCCCAACGCGATCCGCAGCGCGGGCGCGGGCGCGGGGAAGAGCGTAGGGCGGCGCATCACCCGGCCCATCGCCTCCGTCACCTCGCGGTTGGTGACGGGCGTCGGCGCGGTGAGATTGACGGGCCCGTGCAGCGTCTCGGTGTCCAGGATGTGGCGCAGGGCGGCGACGTGGTCGTGCAGGGCGATGAAGCTCCAGTACTGGCGGCCGTCGCCCAGGCGTCCCCCGAGGCCGTACCGGAAGAGGGGGAAGAGCCGTGCCCAGGCGCCGCCCGCGCGGGAGACGACCAGGCCGGTACGGGCGTACACCGTCCGTACGCCCGCCTCCACCGCCGCCCCGGCCGCGTCCTCCCACTCCTGGCAGAGGTCCGCGAGGAAGCCGTCGCCGGGCGGCTGGTCCTCGTCGATCTCGCGGTCCCCGGTGTCCCCGTAGAACCCGATCGCGCTGCCGCTCACCAGCGTCCGCGGCGGCTCGTCGAGGGAGGCGAGGGCCTCGGCGACGGCGGCCGTGCCCAGCACCCGGCTGTCGCGCAGTTCCTTCTTGTACGCGTCCGTCCAGCGGTGGTCGCCGATGCCCGCGCCCGCGAGGTGCACGACGGCCGCGCACCCGGCGAGCCCGTCCGCGTCGACCCGCTGCCGCTTCGGGTCCCACTCGACCTCGTCCGCCGAGCGGGGCGCGCGCCGCACCAGCCGCACCACGTGGTGGCCGTCCGCCTCCAGGGAGCGTACGAGCGCCGTACCGATGAGCCCGGTCGAACCGGTGATCGCGATCCGCATACGGGCCATCCTGCCCCCTGCGCCGGTCCGCAGGCCGGCAAAGGCCGCCGGAGGCGCGGCCGGGTGTGCCACAGTGACCCGCATGCCCGAACCGACCATCCGTCCCGCCGTCCTCTCCGACGACGCGGCCCTCGCCGACCTGGACCGCCGCGCCTGGTCGCCGGTGCACGCGGTGACGGCGCGGCCGGGGCCGGACGAGCCGTTCTTCACGAAACGCAACCTGCCCGAGTACATCCTCGTGGCCGAACTCGACGGGCGCGTCGCCGGCTATCTGCGCCTCGTACCGGCGACGCCGCTGCCGTCCAACGCGCACGTACGGCAGATACAGGGCCTCGTCGTCGACGAGACCGCGCGCGGGCGGGGCGTCGCGCGCGCC
Organism: Streptomyces sp. NPDC057654; assembly: GCF_042800135.1. NCBI lineage: Bacteria > Bacillati > Actinomycetota > Actinomycetes > Kitasatosporales > Streptomycetaceae > Streptomyces > Streptomyces sp. NPDC057654. Next base: position 1,917 of record NZ_JBHVHQ010000727.1, read on the forward strand.
CTGCTGCGGGAGTCCGCCGAGCTGGCCCGGCGGCAGGCCGCGGTCCGTCTCACGCTGCGGGTGCTCGGGCACAACACCTCGGCGCGGCGGCTGTACGAGTCGGAGGGGTTCGCGGTGGAGGGCGTGCTGCGGGGGGAGTTCCTGCTGGACGGGGAGTACGTGGACGACGTGCTGATGGCGCGGGCGCTGTAAGCCCCTCCAGCCGTCAGGCCCTCAGCCGGGAGCGGCCCTCCCACAGCTTGGGGAACCGTTCCGCCAGGGCCGCCTCGTCATCGAGGTCCAGCGGGGAGCCCAGCGGCTCCGACGGCTGCTCCGGCAGCCCCAGGTCCGGCAACTCGGCCCCGGTCAGCTGCTCGTACGCCTCGTCGGCGGCGTACCCCAGGTCCTCCGCGTCCCCGTCGACCCGCTCGTCGAACTCGTCCAGCAGGTCGGCCAGGTCGTCCGGCTCGTGCAGCGCCCCCTCGAAGACCTCCCGCCCCTGCCCGATCAGCCAGCAGCGGAAGCAGTCGAACGCGTCGTCGCCCGCCCCGCCCAGCAGCACCGAGGCCGCGCCCCACAGATCCCAGCGGTACGCGCGGTTGTAGCGCGCCTCGAAGTGCCGCGCGAAATACAGCACGGAGTCCGGGTCGAGCTGCGTCAGCCGCTCGATCAGCAGGTCGGCCTGGTCCTCGGGGTCGCCCTCGGCCGCCTGGCGGGTGGCGTCGATCAACGACCAGAACTCCGTCTCGTCCATCACGGCACCAGCATCGGGCCTGGGGCCGGACCACGCACGCGGAGCGGCCCAGATGCGGCTGTGTCGTTACCGGCCGTTCGAGGAGGGGCTACCGGGGGAGCTGAGCCGACATCAGTTCGGCGGGCAGCGGACGGTGGACGGTGACGGTCGGCGCGCCGCGAAAAAGGCGACAGAAGGTGTCCGGTATCGCTGTCAGGGTCGGAGCGTAGCCAACCGGCGGAGCGAGAGGACACACGGACGTGAGCACACAGGGCGCAGACACATCGGCGCAGGCACTCGCCGGCAAGGTCGCGCTGGTCGCGGGGGCGACGCGCGGCGCGGGCCGGGCGATGGCCGTCGAACTGGGGCGGGCCGGGGCCACCGTCTACACCACGGGGCGCACCACCCGCGCCCGCGTCAGCGAGGTCGGCCGGTCCACCGAGACCATCGAGGAGACGGCCGAGCTGGTGACGGCGGCCGGCGGCGCCGGCATCGCCGTGGTCACCGACCATCTGGAGCCGCGGCAGGTCAAGGCGCTCGTCGAGCGCGTCGACCGGGAGGCCGGGCGGCTCGACATCCTGGTCAACGACGTCTGGGGCGGCGACCATCTGCTGGAGTTCGACAAGAAGATCTGGGAGGTGAAGATCGAGGACGGGCTGCGGATGCTCCGCCTCGGCATCGACACACACCTCATCACCAGCCATTACGCGCTGCCGCTGCTCATCCGCGACCGCGGCGGCCTGGTCGTCGAAGTGACCGACGGAACGGCCGAGTTCAACAAGGCCTACCGGGGGAACCTCCCCTTCGACCTGACCAAGACCGCCCCGCACCGGATGGCCTTCGGCCTCGCCGAGGAGCTCAAGGAGTACGGGGGCACCGCGCTCTCCATCACGCCGGGGTTCCTGCGCTCCGAGGAGATGCTCGACCACTTCGGCGTCACCGAGGCCACGTGGCGCGACGCGGTGGAGCAGGAGCCGCACTTCGCCATCGCCGAGTCGCCCGCCCTGATCGGGCGCGCCGTCGCGGCGCTCGCCGCCGATCCCGGCCGGGGGCGCTGGAACGGCGCTTCGGTCTCCAGCGGCGAGATGGCCAGGGAGTACGGGTTCACGGACACCGACGGGTCGCGGCCGGACGCCATGGCGTACTTCCGTGACGTCGTCTTCGGGGGGAAGGAGGGCACCGCGGCCGACTACCGCTGACCGCCGCGCGCGGCAGGGCTCACCCGGGCCCGTACCGCTCGGCCATCTCGCGCGCCGTCCGCGCGAAGCGCTCGCGCAGCGCCGCCGGGCCGAGCACCTCGGCCTCCGGCCCCAGCCCGAGCAGCTGGGAGTACGCGACGTCGGACGACTCGACGGGCAGGGTGACGGTGATCCGCCCCTGCCCGTCGGCGTCCCCGGCCGCCAGCGCCTCCTGCGCGGCGAGCCGGTCCGTGACATGCGGCAGCCGCCGCGCGCCGTCCGGCGTGAGACGCAGCACCACCCGCTCCCGCAGGATCGACCGGGCGAACTCGACGGCCCTCTCCTCCCAGAACGCGGGCAGCTCGAACGCCGTGTCGCGGCGGAACCGCTCCTCGCCGCTCACGACCGCCGTGAAGCGGTCCACCCGGTAGACCCGGAAGTCCCGCCAGGGCGCTTCCGCGCCGGATGAGGTGCCCGGGCGGGAGGGCGGCCGCGTGCCGCCGGGAACCTCCGCGCCGGCGGGCGGCGGCGGTTCCGCGCCGGGTGATGTCCCCGGGCCGGAAGGCGGTCCCGTGCCGGGAGATGCCTCCGAGCTGGGCGGCGGCTCCGCGCCGGGAGTCGGCTCCGAGCCGAGAGATGCTCCCGAAC
>NZ_JBHVHQ010000728.1:0-4443 GCF_042800135.1 Streptomyces sp. NPDC057654
GGGCCGCGGGGCGCGATGGTCATGCTGGTACGGATCGTGAATCGTGAGGAGACCAGCATGGCTTTCGCGCTCCACCCCGAACTCGTTCCCGTCATCGCCCGGCGCATGGCGGCGGGACCACCGCCGCCGCCCGCGGAACGCGGCGACTGGCGGCGGCTGCGCGCCGACGGCGAGGCGGGCCTCGCGGCCGTGGAAGCCGAGCTGCCCCAATTCGCGGACGTCGGCCGACGGGAGTTCACGGCCACGTCCCACGACGGCGCGCGGGTGCCGCTGCGCTGGTACACCCCGCCGCAGTCCGGCGAAACGCAGTCCGGCGAGACGCCGGAACAGCCTGGTCCGGCCGTCGTCCACCTGCACGGCGGCGGCATGATCCTCGGCTCCGTCCAGCTGTTCGACCGTACGGTGGCGGGGTACGTCGCCGAGAGCCGCGTACCGATGCTGGCCGTGGACTACCGGCGCGCCCCCGAACACCCCCACCCCGCCCCCGTAGAGGACTGCTGGGCGGGGCTGGCCTGGCTCGCCGAGCACGCGGCCGAACTCGGCGTCGACCCGGCGCGCATCGCCGTCATGGGGGACAGCGCCGGCGGCGGACTCGCCGCCGGTACGGCCCTCCTCGCCCGCGAACGCGGCGTGGAGCTCGCCCGGCAGATCCTCGTCTACCCGATGCTCGACGACCGCAACACCCGCCCCGACCCCGTCCTGGCGCCCTACACCGGCTGGAACTGGGACTACAACCACACGGCCTGGCACGCCCTGCTGGGCGACGCCGTCGGCGCCCCCGACGTGCCCTGCGCCGCCGCCCCCGCGCGAGCCGACGACCTGACGGGCCTCCCCACCACGTACATCGAGGTGGGCGAACTCGACATCTTCCGCGACGAGTCCCTCGACTACGCCCGCCGCCTCACCGCCGCCGGGGTCTCCACCGAACTGCACCTGCACCCCGGCTGCCCGCACGGCTTCGACCGCCTCGCCCCCGCCGCCGACATCGTGCGACGCTCCCGCGCCGACCGGATACGCACCCTGCGCTCCCTGTGACGGGCTCACCTCGCCCGCACTGGTCAGCCGCTGAGCCGGAGGAGTGAGGGAACCGGGCCCGCCGGTCAGTTCACGCTGCGGATGATGTTCCAGTCCGGGTCCGCGCGGTCGTCCTCGTGCGCCGACGCGGCCGTGCTCCATTCCGAGGACGCCGGCCCGCCGTCCTCGGGATGCGCCGCGGCGGGCGCCTGCCGGGACCGGTCGGACGAATCGCGGTGGTCACCGTCGGACTCTGAGGCGGACACTGCTGCTCCTCTCGTGCGCCGTACGCCGTGGGCTCGTGCCGGGCGCGTGTCGCGGTCGGCTCTCCCGCGCTTCCGAGTGCCCACGCGGCTCACGGCGAAGCCTACGGACGCCCGGCCGGCCGCGCATGCGGAGCGCCGTCTCACAGCAGACCCTCGCGGGCCGCGGGGGAGGGCGGGGCGGAGCCGTCGGGGAGGCGGGGGCCGAGCGTCTGGAGGACGAAGTCCTCCTCGAAGTGCTCGCCCGTCACGGCCAGGCTCGGTACGGACGCGAGGAGGCTCGCCAACTCGCCGCCGGTGCGGACGTGTTCGGACACCCGGTGGTTCCAGTGGACGGCGACGACCGTGCCGCCCGGCTCCAGCGCGTCGACGGTGCGGGTCAGCACCCGGTCCAGGGTCTCGGTGTCGAAGTAGTAGAGCAGCTCGGACAGCACGATGAGATCGAACGAGCCCTCCGGCCACTCCTCGGGCACCGCGAGGCGGCGCACCTCGACGTGGGGGAGGTCCCTAGTGCGGCGGGACGCGCTCTCCACGGCGGACTGGACCCGGTCGCAGGCCAGCAGCGCATCACAGCGCTCCGCCAGACGCGCCGTCAACTCCCCTACGGAGCAGGCGGGTTCGAAGGCCCTGCGGTAGCGGTGCTGAGGCAGCGAAGCGACGGTGAGGTCGTACTTGCGGTGCTCGTACCAGCGCTCCGCCAGGTGCCAGGGGTCCGCCGCGTCCCGGTACAGCTCCTCGAAATAGGAGGCCGGGGTGGATGGTGTGGACGGCGTGGTCGGGGTGGTCACGGGGAAACGGCCTCCGTATCGCGCAGAGGGGGTGCGATCCCCTCCACTCTCGTTCCTCTTCGCCCTGTCCGCCTCCCGGCGGACGCGCAGGGTACGGGCGTACGGCCGTACGGGCGCGACCGCCGGTCAGACGACGGCCGCGGCCCGGCGCCGTACGAAGAGGTTCTGGACCGCGAGGGTCACCGCCAGACAGAGGTACAGCGTCGAGAAACCGAGCAGCCCGACGCCCGTGGTGTGGTCGATCCACCGGTCCATGCCGATGTGGACCGCCACCGAGACGAGCCACAGCACCATGGTGGCCACCGTGCCCTGACGCAGCGCCTGGCCCTCCGGCGCGCGCCACACCCGCACCGTACGGGCCCGCGCCGCCCCGAACCCCGCCGCGATGGCCAGGCTCGCCGCCGTCAGGGCGATGGTCGCGGCGCCCAGCGGGTGGTACTTCACGACGGAGGCCACGCCGAAGGCGCACGCGGCGATCCCGAGCACGCCCAGCACGCCCAGCACGATCACCGGGCCCTTCGCGTGCACCGGCCGCGTCCGCAGCTGTCCGCGTATCACCAGCGCGACGATCACGAGCCCGATGACGATGCCGCCCTTGTCCATGGTGCCCATGGCCGCCCCCCTGTGGTGCCGGCCCGTGACGCCATGCCGGCCGGCGGCTGTTCGCGGGATGCGGCAAGTAGACCGATAGCCGATATACGTATCAGATCGCGTCGTCGGGGATGACGGTGGCCGTGCCGGAGACGTGCGAGCGGGGGTCGTCCGCGCGCAGTTCCACGGTGAGCAGGCCCGGACGGCCCAGGTCGTGCCCCTGGTGGAGGGTCAGCGTCGCGGGCGGCGCGACCAGGCCCAGTTCACGGACGTACGCGCCGAACGCGGCCGCCGCCGCGCCGGTCGCCGGGTCCTCCACCACGCCCCCCACCGGGAACGGGTCCCGGACGTGGAACACGTATCCGTCGCCGGGCTCCCGCCACACCAGATGGAGCGTCGTGAGGTCCAGACGGCGCATCAGCGCGGCCAGCCGGTCGAAGTCGTAGTCCAGCTCGGCCAGGCGCTCGCGGGTGGCCGCGGCCAGGATCAGATGGTGCGCCCCCGCGAACGCGATCCGCGGCGGGAGATCCGGATTCAGGTCCTCGCGGGCCCAGCCGAGCGCGGCGAGCGCCTCGTCCAGATCCTCCGGAGCGGCCTCCCGCACCCTCGGTTCCACGCTCGTGAGCGTCGCCCGCAGCACGCCGTCCGCCGACTCCACGGCGACCGGAACCACTCCCGCCGGGGTGGCGAAGACCAGGTCGCCGGGGCCGATCCGCTCCGCGAGCGCCACGGCCGAGGCGATGGTCGCGTGCCCGCAGAAGGACACCTCGGCGAGCGGACTGAAGTAGCGGATCGTGAACGAACGGCCGGACGCGTCCGCCAGCCGCTTCGGCGGCGGTGTGAGGAACGCCGTCTCGGAGTAGCCCAGTTCGGCGGCGATCTTCAGCATCGCGGCGTCGTCGAGGCCGGACGCGTCCGGGACGACCCCGGCCGGATTCCCCCCGGCGGGGTCGTCGGAGAAAGCGGCGTACCGCAGAACCCGCGGATCGCTCGTGACAGCGCTCGTAGCAGCGCGTGTGACAGCCATGACGGCGCAACCCCGGTGGGGAACGGGGGTATTCCCTCCGCGGCCGAGGGGCTCGGCCGACCGGGCGATTCCGGCCGTGCCGTACGCGTCCTCAGCCCTCCAGCCCCGCGTCCCTCGCCAGCAGCGCCGCCTGCACCCTGTTCTCGCACTCCAGCTTCGTCAGGATGCGGCTCACGTACGTCTTGATCGTGGCCTCGCTCATATGGATACGGCGGGCCGCCGCCGCGTTGGAGAGCCCCTGGGCCAGCAGCGCCAGGACCTCCCGTTCGCGGTCGGTCAGCGTGGCGAGCCGGCTGCGGGCCGCCTCGGCGCGGCGGCCGGTGTCGCCGGCGGCCAGGGAGTCCACGACGTGCCGGGTGGCCGCGGGCGACAGATAGGCGTCGCCGGCCGCGGCGGCCCGTACCGCGCCGATCAGCTCCGCCGGGGCCGAGTCCTTGAGCAGGAAGCCCGCGCTGCCTCCCGACAGGGCCCGCAGCACGTTCTCCTGCTCGCCGAAGGTCGTCAGGATCATCACCCGCGCGTCGGGCCGGGACCGGCGCAGTTCGGTCAGGGCCGTCAGGCCGTCCATGACCGGCATCTGGATGTCGAGGAGGACGACGTCCGCGCGGTGCGCGCGGGCCAGCTCCACCGCGTCCCGGCCGTTGCCCGCCTCCGCGACGACGTCGATGTCGTCGGCGGAGGTGAGGATCATCCGGATACCGGCTCGGATGAGCGGTTCGTCATCGGCGATGAGGACCCTGATCACTACTCTCCTGCTGGC
>NZ_JBHVHQ010000729.1:0-4434 GCF_042800135.1 Streptomyces sp. NPDC057654
TCCTTGGCCGGAGTGATCGCGATGGAGGCGGAGGAGGCGGCGTCGCCGGCCTTCCCCGACGCGCCGTCCTTGCCGCCGCAGGCGCTGAGCACCAACGCCGCCGCGGCGACCGCCCCGCCCACAGCCAGCACCCGCCCTCGTTTCCGCCCGCCACCGCGCCCCGCCGCGCCCCGCTCGTCAGCTCTCGCTATCTCTCCCTGGTTGTGCTCAGGCATCTGCGCCGTCCACCTCATGTGCTCTAGTTCCCTGGCTCCACCCGTACCGCTCATCCGCGGCCTGCCGATTCTTTAGACGGGCTGGGCAGGCCATCGAGTTGCCCAGATCATGTTGCGATTCGACAAAAAGTGACGGACGAGCATGGAGAAGACAAAATTGCCCGCTGACCTCGGTGTTTCCGCCGTCGACGTTGTCAGAGCCGTGAGCTGCCGGAACGCGGGCCATCGAGAGGCATGTCACCCCCTCGGCGCGGATAGCACCCGCTCATGCGGAAAGACTGTTCTCTGGGAATCGACACGACGGAGCGGTACGCACGCGGTCGGGGGGACGGATGGAAGGGCGCGAACACAACAGCCGCAATGACCTCAGCGGCACGGTGCACGGTCCCGCCGTACAAGCACGCACCATCCATGGCGGCATCCACTTCCGCACGGAAGCGGCGTCCGAACACCAGCCGCCATGGCAGCTTCCGCCGACTGTCCGCATCACCGACCGCGCGGCGGAACTGCGTGCGCTGGAGCGGTACCGCGCCCATTCCGGTGAGGGAGGCCACCCCACGCTGGCCGCGGTCAGCGGCCTGGGCGGCGTCGGCAAGACAGCGGTGGCGCTGGCCTGGCTCAAGACGCTGCGCCCGCACTTTCCCGGTGGTCAGCTGTACGCGGATCTGGGGACCCACTCCCCCGGTGGACCGGTCGATCCGGGAGAAGTGGTCGGCTATTTTCTGCGCGCCCTGGGGGTGCCGGCCCCGCAGGTACCGGCGGCCTTCGCTGAGCGGGCTGCGCTGTACCGCTCGTTGGCGGCGGAGAGACGGCTCGTGGTGCTGCTGGACGACGCCGCGTCGGCGGCCCAGGTCCGCCCGCTGCTGCCCGGCGGCCGGAGCGTGACGGCGGTGACCAGCCGCCGGCGTATGCCCGGCCTGACCGTGGACGGCTGTTACGCGGTCCATCTGGAGCCCCTCGGTCTGGAGGCGGCGGTCGAATTACTGGAGGCGACACTGGCCGACGGCCGGGTGGCCGCGGAGCCCGAGCAGGCGCGCGCCCTGGTCGAGCTCTGTACCGGTCTGCCGCTGGCCGTGCGCGTGGCCGGGGCCATCCTCGCGGCGCGTCCACGGCGCGGCATCACCACGATGGTGCACGCGCTCACCGAGGAGCACGACCGACTGGAGGCGTTGGCCATCGAAGGCGACCACAATGTCCGGGCGGCGCTGGACGTCTCGTACCAGGGACTGCCGCCGGAAGCCGCCCGGCTCTACCGCCTCCTCGGACTGCATCCCGGCTCGGAGTTCAGCGGTTCGGTGGCCGAGGCCGTGCTGGGCGAGGAAGCGGCAGCCCCCCTGGACCTGCTCTACGACGCGAATCTGCTGACCGACGTCGCAGACGAGCACACCGGCGAAGAACGCTACCGCTTCCACGACCTCGTCCGGCTGCACGCTCTCGCCAAGGCCGAGGACGTCGAATCCGCGGACGAGCGGGCCGCCGCCCTCCGCCGTATCGCCGACCACTACCTCGCCACCGCCACCCGCGCCGAGGGGATCATCGACCCCCAGCACCTGACCATGAACCGCGACTACGGCGCGGGGCCGGTGGTCACGGCGGAGTTCGGCGACGACGAGGTCAGCGCGCTGAACTGGCTGGAACGTGAGCTGCCCAACCTGATGGCGGTGATCCGCGGCGCACGCCCCGCGGGCTTCGCCACCGTCGGCTGGCAGCTCGCGGACGCCATGTGGCCGCTCTTCCTGCGGCGCAAGTTCTACGAGCAGTGGCGGACCGCTCACGCGGAAGGCCGCGCCGCGGCACAGGAGTTGGGCGACACCGAGGCGGAGTGCCGGATGCTGACCTCCGGCGGCATCGGCGAACTGGGCATGGAGAGCCCGGAGCGCGCTCTGGAGATGTTCGAGCAGGCGGCACGGGCGTTCCGCGCTCACGGAAACGAGCTCGGGTACGCCCGTACGCTCAACTACCAGGGCCTGGCCCACCAGCGGCTCGGCCGACTGGACCGGGCGGCGGAGTTCTTCGCGGACGCCGCTTCCGAGCTGTCCCGGTGCGGCGACCACCGGGCGAGCGGACTGGCCCGCTTCAACCTCGCGGACATCGCCCTCACAAGAGGTCTCCCCAGGGAGGCCATTTCCGGTGCCGAGGCCGCGCACACGACGCTGACGGAGGCGGGCGACACCTACAACGCGGCACGCGCGGCCACCCTGCTGGGCCGCGCGCACCTCGCGGTGGGCCTGCTCGACCAGGCCGAGGAGCAGCTCTCCCTGGCCCTGACGACGCTGCGCGCGACGGCCTCCGACTACGAGACGGCCCGCGCTCTGGGCTCCCTGGCGGCCCTCGCCCAGCAGCGCGGACAAGCGGATCTCGCCCGTACGCACTGCCGGGAAGCCCTGGACCTCTACGACGCGGCGGGCCGCTCCCGCTCGGCCGACGCCGAAGCGGCGCGCACGCTCCTCGGGCAGTTGGAGGGCCGCGCCGGGGAATGACCCAGCACCAGGCGCACCGGTGCCGACGCGAACTCCGCCACCGGCAGCCCCGACACCAGCCAGGCGTGTGCCAGTGAGGCCCACACCGCCCACGACGATCTCGCCGCCGACCGCTGTGCGTCGAGAGTCAGCGCGCATCCACCGTCGGCGAACCGGATCCAGCACTCGTGGTCCCGGTACACCGCCACCACCAGGGCTCCCGGGTGACACGCGGCCAGCCGCTCCGCACTCCGGTCTCCTTCCCCCTCACCCAGGAGCACGTCGGCGAGCCGGGGCCAAGGAGCGGGCGCGGGGAGCTCGACCCTCAAGTGCTCGTCCACGACCGGAACGCCGGAGACCGGGTGCACCAGCACGACCCGCGCCCGGCGCACCGCCTCCCTTTGACCGGCTGCTTCGGGGACGGCCGACTCGGACGCATAGACGGTCAGCTCCGCCATGACACGACACCGCCCGGCTCGTCGTAGCGCACCGTGAGCGGGACCGGCGCCGGCTCCGCGGCGATCCGCACCGCGGGGGAGCGAAGCCGCAGTTTGCGGTAGATCAGGGCGCGCATCTTCTGGGCGAACTGTCCCGGCTCGGAGGTGATCCTGGCCGCGATCCGCTCGTAGCGTTGCGGCCGGTACGCGGTGGAGCTCCGACTGAGCTGCTGACGCAAGGGACGGCCCTCTCGCAGGCCGAGCCGGGGAACGAACGAGCTGAGTTCGGCCAGGGGCGACGCCGGATCGAGGACCTCTTCCGGGAGGCCGGCCATCAGCACCGGCACACCGGTCATCGCGCCGTAGAGGGTGACGGAGCCGTGGTCGCCCACGACGTAGTCCGCGGCGGCCAGCGCTCCGACCCAGTCGGCGTACTGGCTGATCACCGTGAGGCCGGAGCGTCCCAGAGCCGCCAGCCAGCTGAGGACCTGCCATTCGCCGTGGGCGTTCCACACGTTCGGGTGCAGCAGCAGCGCGACGCGGTACTCGTCACCGGGCAGTTCGCGTACGAGGCGCTCCAGCAGCTCCCAGCTCTGCCCGAGGATCGACTTGGACCCCCAGGTCGAGCAGAAAAGGACCAGCTGTTGTCGGGCCCTGACCCGCACCGCTTCGCGGTACAGCGCGCGCGAGGGCAGGCTCGCCGCGATGCGGTCGAAGCACGGGTCCCCGACGACTTCCGCCACGGGCAGCGCTTCCGGGCACTCACGGCCGAGGCGGGTCAGCTCCTCCTGGTGCGCCAGCACGATCGCCTCGGGGATCACTGCCCCGTCCCTTACGAGGCGCTGCCGGCTGAACCCGTACGCACCCCGCTCCCCCACCGGACGGCCGCGCCGGCCAGCAGGGACGATCTTGTTGTGCCCGGCGCCGTGCGGCAGCACGATCACGGGTGCGTGCAGCTCGTGCAGACTGCCGTGGCTCGCGGCCAGCGCCAGATCGAACCGGGTCTGCACCGCCTGGCTCCAGGGCAGCACGAGCCCGTTGAGATCTTCCAGAAAGTCCTCCACACCGTTGCTGAATACATCCGGCGCCGGGGTGAAAAACACCTGAATGCGAGGGTCGCCCTCCAACAGGCGAACCGCGTCGAGCAGCCTCTTCCCGGTGGTCACCGTGTGCACCGCGACCAGAAGCTTCCTGTGGATACGGCGGGTGGCCCACCGTTCGGCGTCGAGACGCACCGGCACATAGGTCCCGTGCGCTTCCATCATGGTCAAGCTCATCGAATCCATCCCCCCGGTCTTCCTGCCCCCCGGAACGGTCCACCGT
>NZ_JBHVHQ010000730.1:0-4416 GCF_042800135.1 Streptomyces sp. NPDC057654
GCTCGTATGGGTCACCGCGAGCGGCCGGGACGCCGTCGTCTCCGCCTACGCGCACGCCGCCGCCCAGGTCGCTGCTCAGGACGCCGACCGAGTCGCCGATCCGGAGCAGGCCGCCCGTACGTTCCTGAGCTGGCTGGAGACCACGGCCGTGCGCTGGCTCGTGGTGCTCGACGACCTCGCCGACCCCGGCCTGCTGCGCGGCCTGTGGCCGCCGCGCGCCGGAACCGGCCGGGTCGTCGTCACCACCCGCCGCCGCGACGCCGCGCTCACCGGCAGCGGCCGACGGCTCATCAGCGTCGGCCTGTTCAGCCCGGAGGAGGCCGCCGCCTATCTGACGGCGACCCTCGCCGCGCACGGCCGGGCGGACGACGCGGAACAGATCCGCGCGCTCGCCGCCGACCTGGGCTGTCTGCCGCTGGCGCTCGCCCAGGCCGCCGCGTATCTGATCGACCGCGGCCTGGACTGCGCCGGCTACCGCCAGCGGTTCGCGGACCGCCGCCGCGCTCTCGCCGAGGTGCTGCCCGAGGACGGCGCCCTCCCCGACGAACAGCGCACGTCCGTGGCCGCGACCTGGTCGCTGTCCATCGAGCTGGCCGACGGGCTCGCGCCGCGCGGCCTGGCCCGCCCGCTCCTCCAACTGGCCTGCCTCCTCGACGCCAACGGCATCCCCGCCACCGTCCTCACCAGCCCCGCCGCCCTCGCCTACCTCACCGAACACCGGGGTGAGGCAGGCGGCAGGGACGTGGACGAGGAGACCGCGAGCGACGCGCTGCACTGCCTGCACCGGCTCAACCTCGCCGACCTCGCCGACCCGGCGGTGCCCGGCCCCGGCGCCCCGGCCGCGCCCGTACGCCCGTACGCCGCCGCCCACCGCTCCCTGCGCGTCCACGGCCTGATCCAGCGCGCCACCCGCGACGAGCTGACCGCCGAAGCCCTCGACGGCGCCGTACGGGCGGCGGCCGGGGCTGTGCTCCAGGCGTGGCCGGCCGCCGAGACCGCCGCCGACCACCGGGTATTGCGGGCCAACGCCGACGCCCTGCACACCCACGCCGGGGACCGGCTGTGGGAGGCCGGCGTCCACCCCGTCCTCGTACGGGCCGCGCAGAGCCTCTGGGAGTCCGGGGCCGTCGTCGCCTCGATCGGGGAGACCCGCCGGCTGTACGAGGCGGCGGCGCACCACCTCGGCCCCGCGCACCCCGACACCCTCGCCGTCCGCGGCGAACTGGCCCTGCGCCAGGGGCGCGCGGGCGACTGGGCGAAGGCCGCCGCCGAGACCGAGGAACTCCTCGCCGAGCGGCAGCGCACCCTGGGGCCCGCCCACCCGGAGACGCTCTACACCCAGCGCGACCTCGCGGGCTGGCTCGCCGCCGGCCGCGACTGGCTGGGCGCCATCGCCGTCACCGAGGCGATGCTCGCCACCCAGCAGGAGGCCCTCGGCCACGGGCACCCGGACATCCTCGCCACCCGCCGCAACCTCGCCCAGCTCCGCCGCGACAGCGGCGACCGGGAGGGCGGGGCCGCCGACAACGCGGACATGCTCGCCGCGCAGAAGCGGCTGCTGGGCCTCGCGGACCCCTCCATCCTGCCGACCTGCCACCGGATCGCCGAGTGGCGGCTGACCGCGGGCGACCGGGCCGGGGCGGTCGCCGTCTGGGAGGAACTGCTCGGCGAACGCGAGCGGGAACTCGGCCGCGAGCACCCCGGCACCCTCGCCGCCCGGCTCCACCTCGCCCAGTGGCGGGCCCAGGCGGGCGACCCGGCCGGCGCCGCCGCCGAGACCAGGGAACTGCTGGAGGAGCAGGTGCGCGTCCTGGGCCGCGACCACCCGGACACCCTCGCCACCCGCCGCCACCTCGCCGACCGGCTCGTGCACGTACGGGACCGGCGGGGCGCGGTCGCCGAGACCGAGGTGCTCCTCGGCGACCTGGAACGGCTGCTGGGCCGGGACCACCCCGACACCCTCGCCGCCCGCCGCGCGCTCGCCGACCGGCGCGGACAGGCCGGGGACTGGGCGGGCGCCATCGCCGACACGGAGGAGCTGCTGGCCGAACTCGCGCGGCTGTGGGGGCCGGACCACACCGAGACGCTGCTGATGCGCCGTACGCTCGCGGCCCGGCGCGGACAGTCGGGCGACTGGGCCGGGGCGATGGCGGAGACCGAGGCGCTCCTCGTGGAGCAGGAGCGGGTGCTGGGCCGCGGCCACCCCGCCACGCTCGCCACCCGCAGCGCCATAGCCGAACGCCGCGGCCACGCCGGGGACTGGGCGGGCGCCATCGCCGTCACCGAGGAACTGCTGGCCGATCAGCGGCGGCTGCTGGGCCCCGCGCACCGCGACACCTGGGCGACGCTGCGCCGGCTCGCCGACCGCCGGGGCCAGGCCGGGGACATCGCGGGCGCCATCGGCACGCTGCACGAGGTGCTCGCCGAACAGCGCGCCGAACTGGGCCAGGACCACCCCGAGACCTGGACGACCCGCCTCCACCTGGCGCACTGGGTGGGCATGTCCCGCGACTGGGACGGGGCGATGGAGATGCTGGAGGAGGTGCTGGCCGAGAAGCGGCGGGTGCTCGGGCCGGACCACCCGGACCTGCTGGCCACCCGGCGGCGGCTCGCGACCTGGTGGGAGAGCTCGGGGGACTGGGCCGGGGCGAACGAGACGCTGGCGCATCTGCTCGCCGAGCACGAACGCGTCCTGGGCCCGGACCACCCCGACACCCGCGCGGTGCGCCGCCGCCTGGCCCGCTGGCGGATGCCGTCGTACCAGAAGCCGCGGGGGGCGAAGGGCGGCAGGAGAGGGGCCAAGCCGCGGTGAGAGGCGTGAGGCCGGTGGGGCGTGGCGTGGTTGTCCGTCGTCCGGTTCCCGCCCTAGCCTCGTTCCGTTCGGGCTTTTCGCACCGGCGTCGAGAGGCGGCACCCGTGGCAGAGCGGTTGAACGTGCACCACCCGATCCTCCAGCGCATGTACCACCTCGACGGCGACGTCGAGGAGCGCACGCACATCTACGACGACTGGGCCGGGGCGTACGACGAGGACACCGTCGAGCACCTGGGGTACGTCGGCCCGCCTCTGGTCGCCGCCCTCGTCGCCGAACTGGTCCCCGCCGCCGCCCCGGTGCTCGACGCCGGCTGCGGTACGGGCCTGGTGGGCGCGGAACTGGCGGCGCGCGGCTTCACGGCCGTCGACGGCGTCGATCTCTCCGAGGGCATGCTGAAGGTCGCCCGGAGCAAGGGCGTCTACCGCCGCCTGGAGCGCGCGGACATCACCCGGCCGCTGCCCTTCGACCCCGGCGGCTACGCGGCGGTGAGCTGCGCCGGGACCTTCACGGCCGGACACGTGGGCCCCGAGGGAATCGACCCGCTCGTCGCGGCCGCGCGCCGGGGCGGGTATGTGGTCATGACGGTGCTGACGCAGGTCTGGGAGGACATGGGGTTCGCCGCGCACGTGGCCGGACTGACCCGCGAGGGCGCCGTCACGGTCGTCGAGGACCGGCCCGACCAGACGTACCACACGAGCGAACCGGTCACCTGCCGCCTGCTGGTGCTGCGCGCGGAGCGGTGAGAAGGGCGTAGGTGCGCGGCAGCGGCCGTACGGTCACGGGCCCGCGGTCACGGACGTACGGGCCGTACGGTCACGGGCCCGCCGTCACTGCTTTGAGCCCGTCGAGGGACTCCCGGAAGAAGTCCGTCAGCGAGCGCTCCCCGGCGTCGCCGATCCACTGCGCGAACCCGACCTTGAAGACGGCGATGCCGACCTCCGCGGTGAGGCTCGCGGCCGGGTCCTCGATGCCGCGGCGGCGCAGCGCGGCGACGAGCGCGGTGGACAGCGACGCCAGCTTGACCAGCTCGCGCTCGCGCAGCTCCGTGCTGGCCGCGATGACGGCGTGGCGCTTTCGGGCCCGGTCATGGTGGGGGTCGAAGTACCGGGTGGCGACGGTCTCCAGCGCCGATGCCATGGCGTCGACCGGCGCGACCGTGTCCGGGATCTCGGTGAAGGCGTCGACGAAGGCCTGCTCCAGCAGGTGCGCCTGGCCGAAGAGCACTTCGCGCTTGTCGGCGTAGTGCCGGAAGAAGGTCCGCTCGGTGAGACCGGCGCGCTCGGCGATCTGCGCGGCGGTCGTCTGCTCGAACCCGCGCTCGCCGAAGAGGTCCAGCGCCGCTTGTTCGAGACGTCCGCGCGCGTTGGGCTCCCATCGACTCATACGGTGATTCTACGTGATGACAGTTACTGACGTCCGGGTGTTATGGTCGATGACAGTTGCTGACATCGACTCGCCCGCCGTGTGCCGCAGAGGCGCGGCGGTCGGCCTATGCGGAGGTGTTCCTCATGCGTGTATTCGTCACCGGTGCGTCCGGCTGGATCGGTTCGGCCGTCGTCCCCGAGCTCATCGGCGCGGGCCACCAGGTCCTCGGGCTCGCC
>NZ_JBHVHQ010000731.1:0-4401 GCF_042800135.1 Streptomyces sp. NPDC057654
GCGGGAACCGTGCCCCGCCCGTGCCCTCCCGGCAGCGGTCGGCGCTCAGGTTGCCGGCCAGGCCCGGCATCTGGGCCCACGCCTCTTCCCAGATGCCCCGCTGGTCGGCCTGCTCCTGGCGGGCCTGACGCACCTGTTCCAGCAGCCTCTGGTGGAACCCGAAGTCCTCGTCGCGCCGGCTCGTGGCCTGGGCGAGGCCGCGGCCGGCCGTCCGTTCCGCCCGGGCCGCGTCCTCGGCCCGCCTGTCCGCCACGGTGAGCAGCCGGTCCACGCTGTCCGCGTTCGCGGCGGCGCGGTCGGCCGCCTCCTGAGCGACCTCGGCACGGGCCCGAGCGCCTGTCAACGCCCCTTCGGCCGCGCCCAGTTCGTTCCGCGCGGCGGTCAGGTCCGCTTCGAGGTCGGGCTCGGACCCGGCGACGGACGACGTGTCCGACGCGCTGTCGTCCGCGGCCTCCGCGGCCTCCAGCGCCGCTTCGGCCTCCGCCACCGCCCGTTCCGCGCTGGCGACCCGGACCTGGGCCGCCCGCTGGGCCTGCGCCTGGGCACGGGCCGCGCCCTCGGCGTCGGCCTGGGCCCGCCGGGCCTCGGTGAGCCGCTCGTTGACCGCCTGCCGCCGCTGCCGCGCCTCGGTCAGCGCGTCCGCCGCCGCGGTGTGCGCGGTGTCCGCCGTCGCCACCCCGGCATCGGCGGCGGCCAGTTCGGCCGCGGCCTGCTCCAGGTCGGGCAGCAGCCACTGTTCGTTCGCGACCGCGGCGGCCTCGGCGGCCGCCGCGTCCGTCGCGGCGGTGATGTGCCCCTGTATCCGGTTCCAGGCGGCAGCGGTGGCGTGGGTGGTGTCGACGAGCGAGCCGTCGGCCGCGAACGGCCAGAACCGCAGCCCGGTGTTGCCGCGCAGCGCCAGCTCCACCGGCCGCCTCGCCGCCTGGGCGGTGCGGGACCCCACGTACAGGGCGCGGGCCAGCGCCGTGCTGTCCGGGTCGGCGCCCAGGTCGAGCCAGAGCTGGGCGCTGCCCTCCTGGTCGTTCAGCCCGGCGGCCAGCGCGGCGGGCAGCTGGGTGACGGGGTGCGTGAGCCAGTTCCGCAGCGGGGTGTGCGGCTGCTCGTTCAGCATCGCCGGCAGGTCGTAGACCCGGGAGGCGCTGCGCGGCCCGATCACGCCGTAGCCGAGCAGGTCGCGCTCGAAGAGCCGGACGGTGGCCGTGCCGGTGACGTAGCGGGTGCCGCCGGGACCCTCGACCCGCAGCACCACGTCGACCATCGTCTCGTGGCTGCGGGTGTTGGTCTCGGTCGCGGACCGGGACGTGCCGCCGGTCTTGATCCGGTCCCAGCCGCCGGCGGCGTTCGAGCCGCCGCCGGTACGGGTGACCGGCTGCTCCTGGAGCACGGGCACGGTGAAACCGACCAGATGCAGGTTGGCCTGGTTGCCGCTCACGACGGTCTGGTAGCCCATGCCCGCGGTCGTGCCCACCGACGAGGAACTGCCCTGCGAACGCGAGCGCACCCGCAGCCGGTCCATGGCGATGTCCTCGGCCTCGGTGAGCGGCCGCGGGTTGTGCAGGCTCACCTGGAGGGCCGGGGCCGTCCCGCTCTCGCCGTCGGCCGGCCAGGCGCCGGGCACGCGGGACGTCTGCTCCCCGCCCGTGCCCGCCGGAGGAAGGGAGATCTCCCCGGCCTGGATGAGCTCCCCGAGCCGCACCGAGGCGGCCTCCGGCGTGAGGTCCGGCGTCAGGCCCCAGATCTCGGCGGCCCCCGGCGCGACCGTCCGGATGGCCTCCGCCAGCTCGTGGAAGGCGTTGTACGTGAACACGGGCGTCGCGCCCGTGGGCACCAGCGCCGGACCGGCCGTGAACGGGCGCCTCCCCATCGGCAGCGGGCCCCGCTCCGCCGTGGACAGCCGCGGGTCGGCCCCGGTGACCCAGGGCCGGACCGGCGGCGCGATCTCCGTGCGGGGCGGGGTCGTCTCCGAGCCCGCGAACCGCAGCGCCACCGACGCCGGAACCTGCACCGTGCGGGTCGGCCGGCCGCGCAGCAGCCGCTGGAGCCGCTGGGTGATCGATTCGCCCGAGCCCTCGGACAGGGCGATCCAGCCGGCCGCCGCCGCGCCGCCGAGCAGGTCCGGCGGCCAGTTCGGGATCAGCTGGGAGCGCACGGAGCCGGTCAGGGTGTAGGCGACGGAGTAGTCCGCGGCGTTCTCGGTGCGGGTCCAGTGCCGGTCATCGGCGCTGTTGTCGATCCGCGCGGAACGGGCGGTGGACCGGGCGGCGGACAGCGTGGGGCCGGTCCGGTCGGTACGGCCGGCCGCGGCGTTCGGGCGCGGGTACCGGGTGATCGGGTTGACCCCCACCTTGCGGGTGCGGGACGTCCCGTGGGACCGGCCCTCGACGTTCGGCGCGTGGATGCCGAGCTGGTCCAGGCCCGCCCCCTCGCCCGCCGGGCGGCCGCGCACCTGGCGCAGCGCCGCGGACTGGGCCTCCGGCTCGGCGGAGAGGGTGATCTGGAGGAGCCGGGTGCCGCCCGTCGTGGGGTAGCGGTACCACGCGGTCACCGACCCCCGGCCGGGCAGCGCCCGCAGCCGGTCCTGCGCGGTCATGGTGGCGATCTGGGCGGCCAGCCCGGACATGTACGCGGCGCTGCCGGGCCGCGTCACGCCGGGCGCCTCCCGCTCCAGCAGCGCCAGCAGCTCGTCGTGGAGCCGGTCGCGTACCTCGTTGCGCCGCACCGCGTGGTCGAGCTGGGTGACGTGCCGGACGCTGCCGTAGCCCAGCTGCCGGGTCTGCACGAAGTGCTCGGGCAGCGGCAGGGTGTTGGGCGGCGTGGGCATCGCGGGGATGCCCCGCACCCCGGCGAACCAGCGGGCCAGGTCGTGCAGATGGCTGTCGGCGATGCTGAACCGCACCGAGCGCGGCAGGTCGATCGCGATCGTGATGTCGTCCCGGCTGCCCATCCCGGCAAGGTGCCCGACGACGTTGCGGGTGCCCCGGCGCAGCGTCAGCAGCAGCGTGGCGTCGGCGGTGATCAGATGGTGCCGGCCGGTCTCCACCGGCACCCGCACGACCGACGTGCTCGTCGACCGCGAGTTGCCGTCGTCGACGCTGCGGCTCTGGGCGCCGCGGCCGCTGGGCTGGGCCTGGAGGCCCCGGCTCGGCAGTGCGGGCGCCGACTGGAGCGCGCCGACGCTGCCGCCGTACTCGCGGCTGTTGGTGACGTTGCGCGACCGCGACCTGGTGTCCGTACTGGACATGTCGCTCTCGCCGTAGGTGGTGAACGACCCGTCGTGGGCGGGGTGGTGCAGGATGCCGCGGATGTCCAGGGACATCTCCTGGTCGGCGGCGAGTCCGGGCAGGACCAGGCCCTCGATGACATACGTGCCGTTGAAGATCTGGTGCGAGCGGCCGATGAGGCTGGACGTCCGGATCTGCTGGAACAGGGCCTCGGCCGCGAAGGCGCCCGAGTCCGTGGCCGAGGGGCCCGCCAGGTACTCGGCGACCCCGCTGCCCACGGCCGTCACCACGCCGGGCAGCCGGCCGGTGGCCGAGTTGACCCACTGGCCGAACGCGTTGGTCGCCGGGTGGCCGGGGTAGGTGCCGTCGACGAGCTGCTGGAACGCCCGCTGGATCGCGCCGGCGGCCCGGAAGTCGTCCACGTTCGCGTCGGACGGCAGCCGGACCTGGCCCGGCCGCGGGTTGCCCGCCGCGTCCGTCATCCGCATCCGCTCGAAGTCGTCGTCCTGCCCGCCGCCGGTGCGGGGCGCGCGGATGACGTCCGGCTCCCGCGGCGCGGGGGCCGGGGTGTCGGCCGGGAGGGTACGGGCGTGCGGCACGGCGAGCGTGATGGTGCCCGGGACCGTTATCGGGGCAGCAGGAGCGGCGGCCGGTGCCGCCGGCGCCGCCGGGGCGGTCTGCCCGCCCAGTACGGGCGCGGGCACGGTCGGCATGTTCTGCCCGGCCGTCACGGGCGCGGGCAGGCCCTGCACCGGCTGCTGAGCCGTTACGGGCGCGGGCCGGGCCGGGTCCTGGGCGAAGCGCACCAGCGGTTCCGGCGACGTGCCCTCGTACAGGTCCAGCCCGAACCGGGCCGGAATCCGGAAGAGTTCGGTGCCGCCCTCCGTGGTCAGGTTGAACTGGTCCGTGGAGACCGAGGTACCGGCCGTCGAGGAGTTGTCGACCTTCTTGCCGCGGGTGCCGTCACCGGTCGTGTCCACCGCCCACTGGGCGTCGGGCGTCGCCCAGCGCGGGCCGCCGCCACCGCCCAACGAGCCGGCGAACTGGCTGCCGGTCTGCCGGGAACCGCTCGTCGCATGGGAGCTGAAGGTCGCGGTCTCCACATTCGGCAGGTGCCGCGTGTGCTCGGGCCGCGGCGCGTCCGTCTCACCGGGCCGCGGCGTGCGGTCCGGTCCGGCGG
>NZ_JBHVHQ010000732.1:0-4394 GCF_042800135.1 Streptomyces sp. NPDC057654
ATCGAGATGAACCCGCGCGTCTCCCGCTCCTCGGCGCTGGCCTCGAAGGCGACCGGCTTCCCGATCGCCAAGATCGCGGCCCGGCTCGCCGTCGGCTACACCCTGGACGAGATCCCGAACGACATCACCGAGAAGACCCCGGCGTCCTTCGAGCCCACGCTCGACTACGTCGTGGTCAAGGTGCCCCGCTTCGCGTTCGAGAAGTTCCCGGCCGCCGACGCCACCCTCACCACCACCATGAAGTCGGTGGGCGAGGCCATGGCGATCGGCCGCAACTTCACCGAGGCGCTGAACAAAGCGCTGCGCTCGCTGGAGAAGAAGGGCTCGCAGTTCGACTTCGCGGGCGTGCCCGGCGCCATCGGCGACAAGGCGGAGCTGCTGGAGAAGGCGGGCGTCCCCACGGACGGGCGGATCAACACCGTCATGCGGGCCATCCGCGCCGGGGCCACACAGCGCGAGGTCTTCGACGCCACGAAGATCGACCCGTGGTTCGTCGACCAGCTCTTCCTGATCAACGAGATCGCGGACGAGATCGCGGCGGCCGAGAAGCTGGAGCCGGGCATCCTCGGCGAGGCCAAGCGGCACGGCTTCTCCGACGCCCAGATCGCGGAGATCCGCGGGCTGAGCGAGGACGTCGTGCGCGAGGTGCGGCACGCGCTGGGCGTCCGGCCGGTCTACAAGACCGTCGACACCTGCGCCGCCGAGTTCGCCGCCCGTACGCCGTACTTCTACTCCTCGTACGACGAGGAGAGCGAGGTCGCGCCGCGCGAGAAGCCCGCCGTGATCATCCTCGGCTCCGGGCCCAACCGCATCGGCCAGGGCATCGAGTTCGACTACTCCTGCGTGCACGCCTCCTTCGCGCTGTCCGCCGCCGGGTACGAGACCGTGATGGTCAACTGCAACCCGGAGACCGTCTCCACCGACTACGACACCTCCGACCGGCTCTACTTCGAGCCGCTCACCCTGGAGGACGTCCTGGAGATCGTCCACGCGGAGACGCAGGCCGGGCCGGTCGCCGGTGTCATCGTGCAGCTCGGCGGCCAGACCCCGCTGGGCCTGGCGCAGGCGCTCAAGGACAACGGCGTGCCGATCGTGGGCACCTCGCCGGAGGCCATCGACCTCGCCGAGGAGCGCGGCGCGTTCGGCCGGGTGCTGACCGAGGCCGGGCTGCCCGCGCCGAAGTACGGCACCGCCTTCTCCTTCGACCAGGCCAAGGACATCGCCGCCGAGATCGGCTACCCGGTCATGGTCCGCCCCAGCTATGTGCTGGGCGGGCGCGGCATGGAGATCGTCTACGACGAGCCGTCGCTGGGCGGGTACCTGGAGCGCCACGCCGGGCTGATCGACCAGCACCCGGTCCTCATCGACCGGTTCCTCGACGACGCCATCGAGATCGACGTGGACGCGCTCTACGACGGCCATGAGCTCTACCTCGGCGGCGTCATGGAGCACATCGAGGAGGCCGGCATCCACTCCGGCGACTCGGCGTGCGCGCTGCCCCCGATCACCCTCGGCGGCTACGACATCAAGCGGCTGCGGACCTCCACGGAGGCCATCGCCAAGGGCGTCGGCGTGCGCGGGCTGATCAACATCCAGTTCGCGATGGCCGGGGACATCCTCTACGTCCTCGAAGCCAACCCGCGCGCCTCCCGCACGGTCCCCTTCACCTCGAAGGCGACCGCCGTGCCGCTGGCCAAGGCCGCCGCCCGCATCTCGCTGGGCGCGACCGTCGCGGAGCTGCGCGCCGAGGGCATGCTGCCGAGGACCGGGGACGGCGGCACGCTGCCGCTGGACGCGCCGATCTCCGTCAAGGAGGCCGTGCTGCCCTGGTCGCGGTTCCGGGACTCCTCCGGCCGCGGTGTGGACACCGTCCTCGGCCCGGAGATGCGCTCCACCGGCGAGGTCATGGGCATCGACTCGGTCTTCGGCACCGCGTACGCGAAGTCGCAGGCCGGCGCGTACGGGGCGCTGCCCACCAAGGGCCGGGCCTTCGTCTCCGTCGCCAACCGCGACAAGCGCTCGATGATCTTCCCGGCCCGTGAGCTGGTCGCGCACGGCTTCGAGCTGCTCGCCACCTCCGGCACGGCCGAGGTGCTGCGGCGCAACGGCATCAACGCCACCGTGGTGCGCAAGCAGAGCGAGGGGGAGGGGCCGAACGGCGAGAAGACGATCGTCCAGCTCATCCACGACGGCCAGGTCGACCTGATCGTCAACACCCCGTACGGCACCGGCGGCCGTCTCGACGGCTACGACATCCGCACCGCCGCCGTGGCCCGCGCCGTCCCGTGCCTGACCACGGTGCAGGCGCTCGCCGCCGCCGTGCAGGGCATCGAGGCGCTGACCCGCGGCGACGTCGGGGTGCGCTCCCTCCAGGACCACGCGGAACATCTGACCGCGGCTCGCGAGGCGTAGCGCGCGGGAGGGGGGACACCGGCCGGTGTCCCCCCTCTTCGCGAGACCCGCGCAGCCCTCTGCCCAGAAGGCCCGAAATGTACCGAATCTTCTTTCAGCTGATCTTCCGCCGCATGGACCCGGAGGCCGCCCACCACCTCGCCTTCGGCTGGATCCGCGGCGCCGCCCGCGTCCCCGTCCTGCGCACCCTCGTCGCGGCCCTCCTCGCGCCGCGCCACAAGGCGCTGCGCGTCGAGGCCCTCGGCCGCCGGATGCACGGCCCCTTCGGCCTCGCCGCCGGATTCGACAAGAACGCCGTCGCCGTCGACGGCATGACCATGCTCGGCTTCGACCACGTCGAGATCGGCACCGTCACCGCCGAGCCGCAGCCCGGCAACCCCAAGAAGCGCCTCTTCCGCCTCGTACAGGACCGCGCGCTGATCAACCGTATGGGGTTCAACAACGAGGGCTCCGCGGCCGTCTCCGCCCGCCTGGCGGCCCGCAACCCCGTCTTCAGGACCACCGTCGGCGTCAACATCGGCAAGACCAAGGCCGTCCCGGAGGAAGGCGCCGTCGCCGACTACGTCACCTCCACCGAGCGCCTCGCCGCCCACGCCGACTACCTCGTCGTCAACGTCAGCTCGCCGAACACCCCGGGCCTGCGCGACCTCCAGGCCGTCGGCCACCTGCGCCCGCTGCTCACCGCCGTCCGCGAGGCCGCCGACCGCACCGTGCCCGGCCGCCGCGTCCCCCTCCTCGTCAAGATCGCCCCCGACCTCGCCGACGAGGACGTGGACGCCGTCGCCGACCTCGCCGTCGAACTCGGCCTGGACGGCGTCATCACCACCAACACCACCATCGCCCGCGACGGCCTCGGCCTGACATCAGAGCCGTCGCTGACCAAGGAGACCGGCGGCCTCTCCGGGCAGCCGCTCAAGGCGCGCTCCCTGGAGGTCCTGCGCCGCCTGTACGCCCGGGTGGGCGACCGGATCACCCTGATAGGGGTCGGCGGCGTGGAGAGCGCCGACGACGCCTGGGAGCGCATCCTGGCCGGCGCCACCCTCGTCCAGGGCTACAGCGGCTTCATCTACCAGGGCCCCTTCTGGTGCCGCACCGTCCACCGCGGCCTCGCCCGGCGCCTCGCCGACAGCCCGTACGCCACCCTCGCCGACGCCGTCGGCGCCGAGCACCGGAAGGTGACCGCATGACCAGCGCCCCGGAACCCTTCGGAACCCGTCTGCGCCGCGCCATGGACGAGCGCGGCCCGCTGTGCGTGGGCATCGACCCGCACCCCTCGCTGCTCGCCGACTGGGGCCTCGCCGACGACATCGCGGGGCTGGAGACCTTCACCCGTACGGCCGTGGCGGCGCTCGCCGACCGCGTCGCCGTGCTCAAGCCGCAGTCCGCCTTCTTCGAGCGGTTCGGCTCGCGCGGCATCGCCGTCCTGGAACAGGCCGTCGCCGAGGCCCGCGCCGCAGGCGCCCTCGTCCTCATGGACGCCAAGCGCGGCGACATCGGTTCCACCATGGCCGCGTACGCCGCGACCTACCTCGACCCGGCGAGCCCGCTCTTCTCCGACGCCGTCACCCTCAGCCCGTACCTCGGCTACGGCTCGCTGCGCCCGGCGCTGGACCTGGCCCGCGAGAACGGCGCGGGCGTCTTCGTGCTGGCGCTCACCTCCAACGCGGAGGGCGCCGAGGTCCAGCACGCCGTACGGGCCGACGGCGCGAGCGTCGCCGCCACGATGCTCGGCCACCTGCGGGACGAGAACGCGGGCGCGGCGCCCATGGGCTCGTACGGCGCGGTCGTCGGCGCGACGCTGGGCGACACGCTCGGCGCGGCCGGCGTGGACCCGGCGATCAACGGCCCGCTGCTCGCCCCCGGCATCGGCGCGCAGGGCGCGACCCCCGCCGACCTCCCGCGGGTCTTCGGCGCGGCCGTGCGGGACGTCGTCCCGAGCGTCAGCCGGGGGGTGCTGCGGCACGGTCCGGACGCCGCCGGAC
>NZ_JBHVHQ010000733.1:0-4392 GCF_042800135.1 Streptomyces sp. NPDC057654
AGCTAGCGCACGTCGCCGTAGCGCTCGTCCGGGTACCCCTGCCCCGGGTACCCCTGCGCCGGCTGGCGCGCGGCGGCGGGCGGCCGTGCTCCCCAGCGGTTGCGGGGGTGCCGGGTCAGCGTGTAGCCGCCGACGCCGAGGAGCGCCGCGAGGACGCCGCCGCCCAGGGTCCACGCCCAGCGGTCCGAGAACCAGCCGCCCGTCCAGCCGTCCTCCGGCTCGGCGACCGACTGGGCGTGCAGCGGCGCGCCCAGCTCGCCGCCGCCGTCGTACGAGCCGCCTGCGCTCTCCGCCGTCGCCTCGACCTCGGCGCGGGCGGCGAGGCCCATGTCCGTGTCCGGGGCGTCCGCGACGGTCAGCCGCAGGTAGTACGCGCCGGGCAGCGGGTCGTTCGACCAGCGCTCGGCCCACTGCCGTACGGGGCGCAGGGTGCAGGTGAGGGTGATGGTGGTGTCCGTCTCGGACGCCCGCTTCGTCGGCTCGCCGGAGGCGCACGCCTGGCGGCGGCGCAGGCCGTCGAAGACGTCCATCTGCCAGGTGGCGGCGCCGTGCCGCAGGCTCGCCTCCGGGAGGGTCACCTTCGCCTTGGCGGTCGCCCGCTGGCCGGCCCCGGCCGGGAACTGCCAGTAGAGGTAGTCGCCGGTGGAGGCGGTGGCGCTCGCCTTCTGGCCCTGCTTGATGGCCGTGGCGGTGCGGAAGCCCGTACCGGCCTCCGTCGGAGCGGAGGACTCAGAGGAGCCGTCACCGCTCGCGGTCGCGCTCGGGGTGGGGGTCGCGTCGTCGGCCACCGCGGCGGCCGGGGCGAGGAACAGGGCCGAGGCGGCGAGCAGCGCCGCGCCCAGCACACGTGTCGTACGCATCAGTTCGCCCTCCAGACCGCGACGCGCCAGCGGGTCAGCCAGCCCCAGATCAGCCCCGCGAGGAGGCCGACGCCGCCGAGGGCGGCGAGCAGCACCCAGCCGCGGCCGAGGCCGAAGGCGGCCACGTCCGAGGCGTTGTCGGGCGCCTTGACGAGGTCGACGGCCAGCTCGACGGGGAGCCCCGGCTCGCGCTTGACGGAGTCGGGCGCGGAGAAGGAGTTCGCGACCTCCAGGCAGACCGTCTTCGGGTCCGGCTGGCTGCCGTCGGACTTCTTGTCCTGCTCGGCGACGGGGTAGCGCAGGCCGGAGGAGAGGACGTCGGTGCGTCCGCTGCCCGCGTCGCTGCCGCGTACGAGCTCCTGGCCCTTGTCGCTGACGGCGCGCAGCCGCACCCCGTAGTCGGGGTTGACGGCGCGGTCCGCGCTGACGCTCACCGCGGCGCGCAGCTCCTGACCGGGGTTCACCTTCACGCGGTACCAGCGGTGTTCGGCGAACTTCTCGCGGTCGGTGAAGATACCGGCGCCCAGCACCGGCGCGTTGGTGCACTGGTCGCTGGCGCCCTGCACCGCCTTCGGCGGCGCCTCGACCGGGTCGGCGGTGCGCTTGACGAGCTGCTTGATCCGGCCGGAGAGCTGGTCGGCGTGCTGCACCGAGGTGTAGGTGCCGCCGGTCGCCTCGGCGATGCAGCTGAGCTGCTTGCGGGTCTTGTCGTCGTGGGCGAGGCCGAGCGTGTCGACCGTCAAGTGCGTGCCCTTGGCGGCGAGTTCGCGGGCCACGTCGCAGGGGTCGGGCTTGCCGCAGGAGTCCTCGCCGTCGGTGATGAGGACGATGCGGCGGGTGCCGCCGTCGTTGCCGAGGTCCTTGTCGGCGGCGCGCAGGGCGTAGCCGATGGGGGTCCAACCGGTGGGCTTCAGGTTGGCGACGGACGCCTTGGCCGTGGTTTTGTCCACCTGTCCGACGGGGTACAGCTGCTTGCTGTCCTTGCAGCCGATCACCTTGTTCTCGCCGGGGTATTCGGAGCCGAGGGTCCGGATGCCGAGCTGGACCACCTCCGGCGTCGCGTCGATCACCTCCCCGAACGCCTGCTTGGCCGCGTCCATGCGCGACTGCCCGTCGATGTCCTTGGCGTTCATCGAGCCGCTGACGTCGAGGACGAGCTCTACCTTGGGGGCCTTCTCCGCCGCTTCGTCCGCGGCGAGGGCCGGGGGTGCGCCGGCGGCCAGGGTGGCGAGCGCCGCGAAGGCGCCCGCCACCAGCCGTCTTGTGATGATCATTCAGCGGATCTTAGTGATCACCTGGCGATGGGCCCAATTTGCTATTTGAAGACCCGTCACCCTCGCGACGAGGCGTCAGTCGTCGCCCTCCAGGTTGCCCTCGGTCTCCAGGAACACCTGGCGCAGCGCGTCCAGGGTCTCCGCGTCCGGCTCGGCCCACATGCCACGGCTCTCGGCCTCCAGCAGCCGCTCCGCGATCCCGTGCAGGGCCCAGGGGTTGGCCTCCTGGAGGAACGCGCGGTTCTCGGGGTCGAGGACGTAGGTCTGGGCGAGCTTGTCGTACATCCAGTCGGGGACGACGCCGGTGGTCGCGTCGTAGCCGAAGAGGTAGTCGACGGTGGCGGCGAGTTCGAAGGCGCCCTTGTAGCCGTGGCGGCGCATCGCCTCGATCCAGCGGGGGTTGACGACGCGGGCGCGGAAGACGCGCGAGGTCTCCTCGACCAGGGTGCGGGTGCGGACCGTCTCGGGCCGGGTGGAGTCGCCGATGTACGCGGCCGGGGCGGTGCCCTTCAGAGCCCGTACGGTCGCGACCATGCCGCCGTGGTACTGGAAGTAGTCGTCCGAGTCGGCGATGTCGTGTTCGCGGGTGTCGGTATTCTTGGCGGCAACCGCGATGCGCTTGTAGGCGCTCTCCATCTCCTCGCGGGCCGGGCGGCCCTCCAGTTCACGGCCGTACGCGTAGCCGCCCCAGACGGTGTAGACCTCGGCGAGGTCGGCGTCGGTGCGCCAGTCGCGGCTGTCGATGAGCTGGAGCAGCCCCGCGCCGTACGTGCCGGGCCGGGAGCCGAAGATACGGGTGGTGGCCCGGCGTTCGTCGCCGTGCACGGCGAGGTCGGCCTGGGCGTGGGCCCGTACGTAGTTCTGCTCGTCGCTCTCCTCCAGACCGGCCGCGAGCCGCACGGCGTCGTCAAGGAGCCCGATGACGTGCGGGAAGGCGTCGCGGAAGAAGCCGCTGATGCGCAGGGTCACGTCGATGCGCGGGCGGCCCAACTCCTCGGCGGGGATCGGCTCCAGGCCGTTCACACGGCGCGACGCGTCATCCCAGACGGGGCGGATGCCCATCAGGGCCAGCGCCTCGGCGATGTCGTCGCCGGAGGTGCGCATCGCGCTCGTGCCCCACAGCGAGAGGCCCACCGACTTGGGCCACTCGCCGTTGTCGGTGCGGTAGCGCTCCAGGAGCGAGTCGGCGAGCGCCTGGCCGGTCTCCCAGGCGAGGCGGCTGGGCACGGCCTTGGGGTCGACGGAGTAGAAGTTGCGGCCGGTCGGCAGGACGTTGACGAGGCCGCGCAGCGGGGAGCCGGACGGCCCGGCGGGCACGAAACCGCCGTTCAGACCGTGCACCGCGTGGTCGAGCTCATCGGTGGTGGCGGCGAGCCGCGGCACCACCTCGCGGGCGGCGAACTCCAGGATGGCGCGGACGCCCTGACGCTGCGCCTCGGGCAGCTCCAGGCATGCCTTCTCGGCGGCGGCCGGCTCCCAGGCCGCGTCCTCCATGGCCTGTACGAGCGCACGGGCGCGGTCCTCGGCCTCGTCGGCGCCGGTGCGGGTGGCGGCGGACTCGTCGAGGCCGAGGGCCTCGCGCAGGCCGGGCAGGGCGGCGGTGCCGCCCCAGATCTGCCGCGCGCGCAGTATCGCGAGGACCAGGTTGACGCGCTCGGGGCCGGTGGGGGCGCCGCCGAGGACGTGCAGGCCGTCGCGGATCTGGGCGTCCTTGACCTCGCACAGCCAGCCGTCGACGTGCAGCAGGAAGTCGTCGAAGCCGTCGTCGTCCGGGCGGGCTTGGAGGCCGAGGTCGTGGTCGAGCTTGGCGGCCTGGATCAGCGTCCAGATCTGGGCGCGGATGGCGGGCAGCTTCGCCGGGTCCATGGCGGCGATGGAGGCGTACTCGTCGAGGAGCTGCTCCAGGCGCGCGATGTCGCCGTAGGACTCGGCGCGGGCCATCGGCGGGACGAGGTGGTCGACGAGCGTGGCGTGGGCGCGGCGCTTGGCCTGGGTGCCCTCGCCGGGGTCGTTGACGAGGAAGGGGTAGATGAGCGGCAGGTCGCCGAGGGCGGCGTCGGGGCCGCAGGCGGCGGACAGGCCCGCGTTCTTGCCGGGCAGCCACTCCAGGTTGCCGTGCTTGCCGAGGTGCACCATGGCGTCCGCGCCGAAGCCGCCGTCGGCCCGGTCGGCGGCGATCCAGCGGTAGGCCGCGAGGTAGTGGTGCGAGGGCGGCAGATCGGGGTCGTGGTAGATGGCGATGGGGTTCTCGCCGAAGC
>NZ_JBHVHQ010000734.1:0-4385 GCF_042800135.1 Streptomyces sp. NPDC057654
GTCCGTACGAGTCCGGAGCGGGGTCGTGGCGGCGTCCGTGGCGCCGGCTGACCCCGGCCGACTGGTCGGTGCTGCGCGTGTATCTGCTGAGCCGGATCGGCGTCTGGATCATCGTGTACAGCGCGGCGTGGATCTTTCCCAATGATCCGGAGGCGAAGAAGCCGGCTCCGTGGGTGGCCCGGTGGGACCAGTGGGACTGGGGCCATTTCAAGCGAATAGCGGAATTCGGCTATTTCAACGGTCAGGGCGCGGTGGGCAGTGCGCAGCCGGACAATCGGGAGGCGTTCTTCCCGGGTTTCCCGGCGCTGGTGCGGCTGCTGCATTCGCTGGGTGTGGGGTGGACGCTCTCCGGGCTGCTGATCTCGTTCGTGGCGGGGGCCGTCGCGGTGGTGGCGCTGGCCCGTATCGCGCGGCTGTATCTGAGCGGTAGCGAGGCGGCCGGGGAGGGGGCCGGTGAGGGTGTGGACGTCGGGCGGCGGGCGGCGCTCTTCCTGCTGCTCTCGCCGTGCGCGGTGTTCCTGGCGGCGGGTTATACGGAGGCGATCTTCCTGGCCTTCGCGCTGCCTGCCTGGCTGGCGGCGAAGCGGGGCCGGTGGCCGTTGGCGTCGCTGCTGGCGATGGGGGCGATGGCGACTCGGATAAGCGGTCTGTTCCTGGTGGCGGCGCTGGTGGCGGAGTTCTTCCTGGGTAGTGGCGGGGTGCGGGAGCGGCTGCGGTCGCTGCCGTGGCTGGCGCTGCCCGCGCTGCCCGTGGCCGGATATTTCGGCTATCTCTACGCGCGTACGGGCGACCTGATGGCGTGGAAGCACGCCGAGGAGCGCGGCTGGAACCGTGAGTTCCACGCGCCGTGGGAGGCGTGGCACAACACGTGGGTGTCGGCGTTCGGTCATGTGCAGTCCACGGGGTTCGCGGTGATGTTCCAGGCGGAGCTGCTCGCGATGCTGGTGGGGGTGGCGCTGCTGGGCGTGCTGGCGTGGCGGCGGCGCTGGCCGGAGGCGGTCTATATGGCGCTGGGCCTGTGGGCGTTGGGGACCTCGTACTGGTACGTGTCGGTGCCGCGCGCGACGTTGCTGTGGTGGCCGCTGTGGATCGGGCTGGCGGTGTGCAGCCTGCGGTGGCGCTGGCTGAAGGAGGCGTATGTGTGTGTGGCGGGGCCGTTGATGGCTTTGATGGTGGTGGCGTTCACGACGGGGAGATGGGCGGGCTGAGGGGCGGCGGTAGCGCTTGGGCGTGAGTGCGTACGGGGGGGGAGTACGTACGGTCGTCCCGCGCGCGTGGAGGCATGTGTACGTCCCGCGCGCGTGGCGGCAGGCGGGTGTCCACGCGTGCGCGGGCGCGTACGGCTCCTGGGCGCGTCTCGGCGTGCGTACAGGCTTCCCCGTGCCCGTACGTACGCGGGCCGCGCCCGTTTCCGCCCGTCAGGCGCGGCTGAGGCGGGCGGGCTGGGCTCCGCTGAGGAGGGTGCCGATGGCGTGGTCGATGTCGGTGCCGAGGTACCAGTCGCCGGTGTGGTCGAGGCTGTAGACGCGGCCTTCGGCGTCGACGGCGAGGAGCGCCTTGGTGTGCGGTTCCTCGCCGAGGGGGCTGACTTCGACGCCGAGGGCGCGGCCGAGGTCGGCGAGGGTGCGGGCGAGGTGGAGGCCGTGCAGGGGGTCGATGTGGAAGGGCGTGGGGGCGATCTGCCGGCCCTGTCCGGCGGCGGCGATGTGGAGTCCGCCGAACTCGGCCCAGGCTTCGACGGCGGCGGGGAAGACGGAGTGCCGGTGGCCGGCGGGGGAGACGTGGGCGCGGAGGGCGTCGGCCCACTGTTCGGCCTGTTTGATGTCCCAGCGGCCGGGCTGCCAGCCCGCTTCGCGGAGGGCGGCGTCGACGGCGGCGGGGAAGCGGGTGGCGGCGGTGCGCTCGAAGGCGCGCATGTCGGGCATGTCGGTGTTCAGCCCCTGCCGTTGTCGTCGGTCGGGGCGGCGAGGTCGACGGACCGTACGCCGAAGTGGGCGAGGAGCGCGTCGCAGGAGCGGCAGGGGGCGGCGTAGCTGCCGTGCCGGGGGTCGCCGTCCTCGCGGATGTGGCGCGCGGTGAGGCGGGAGTGTTTGAGGGCGCGGCGGGCCTCGCCCTGGGAGAGGGGTTTGCGGGCGGCGCGTTTGCTGCGGCCCGTGTCGACGCCGGTGAGGAAGCGGGAGACGAGGACGGCTTCGGGGCAGCGGCCGGTGAAGCGTTCGCGCTGGGCGCTGGTGAGGGTGTCGAGGTAGTCCTGCACCAGGGGGTGGAGCGTCGGCGGCTGTTCTCCTCTGCCCGCGGTGCAGGTGAGGGTCTTTCCGCGGACGGAGAGGGCCGCGGCGACGGCGGGCAGGATGCCGTCGCGGCGGTGCAGCAGTTGGGGCGCTTGTACCGAGTCGTCGGTGGCGCTCCAGCTGAGCCGGGGGTCGCCCGGCGTGGGCGCGGCGCCGGGGCCG
The DNA here is from genome assembly GCF_042800135.1 of Streptomyces sp. NPDC057654. Classification (NCBI taxonomy): domain Bacteria; kingdom Bacillati; phylum Actinomycetota; class Actinomycetes; order Kitasatosporales; family Streptomycetaceae; genus Streptomyces; species Streptomyces sp. NPDC057654. Next base: position 2,454 of record NZ_JBHVHQ010000734.1, read on the forward strand.
CGGTCTTGCGTCGTGTGCATGTGGTGCTCTTCCCTCCCGTGCAATCCCCCTGTTGCGGGGATCAGATTGCCAAATGGGATGCCGGGTGCGGAAGTCAGGTGTGCGTTGTGCGCGAGTTGTGTGGCGGGCGGTCACCGTGAGGTAACGGGTCGTCGTGATGGATGGGGTGGGTGGGACGGTGGTGGCGGTTCTGTCGCGGCTGCACGCGGTCGTTCGCGGCTGCGCACACATTTTCCGGGTGTGACGAGGGCGGCTCATGAGTTTTTCGGGCCGGGGGCGTTCGGCGGTGCGTTCGTGTCTTCAGGGTTTTCGGGGTTTTCAGGGTCTTGAGCGTCTTCCGAGGGCGCTCGGTGCCTTTGGGGCGGCTGAGTCCGGCGGTCGCGAGGGGGTCGTGGGCCGGGTGCGGCGGGCGGGGCCGGGCGGTGCGGGATAGGGGTCGCCGCCGCTCAAGGGCGTGCTTGGAGGGCGTACGGCGGGGGCAGAGCCCCAGTCCGGGCAGCGCTTAGGCTGTTCGCAACACCCAGACGCAGCAGGGGGCATCCGCCATGACGACAGGTCGGCTCGGGCAGCAGGCCGCGCCACCGAACACGGCCTATGCCGGGCAGGTCGTGCACTTCCCGGATCCGGTCCGGGCCGCGCGCTACCCCAAGGGCGTGTGGGTGGACGGCGACGGTTTCCCGGACTTCTCGCCGTACGCGCGGGCCGCCGCGGAGATCGCGGAGCCGCCGGAGGGGTTCGGCGTCGACGAGCTGCGGCTCACCGACTACGTGTCCGCGAACGCCGCGCTGCACGCGGACGGCCACGAGTTGTGGGCCAGCCTGCCGGCCGTCGCGACGCCGCACGGCTGGACCTGGCACCACGCGGTGGGCACGCGCCGGCTGGAGCTGGTGCCGGTCGAGGTCAAGGCGCTGCTGCGGCATCACGGCGGGCTGGCGACGGCCGCCGTCGACCACGCCAAGCGCGGTACGCGGCCGCTCCAGGAGACCCGGCCGGTGCACTTCGCGCTGCCGCAGCGGGACCTCGCGGTGGCGGAGGACGACGTGCTGGGCGTCGAGGAGGACCTGGGGTACCGGCTGCCGGGCGCCTACCGCGCGTTCCTGAAGGCGGCGGGCGGCTGCGCGCCGGTCGGTGCGGCGCTCGACCCGGAGCTGGGGCTCCTGGTGGACCAGCCGTTCTTCACGGTGCGTGGCGAGGCGGCGGTCAACGACCTCGTCTACATCAACAAGTGTCTGCGCGACCACTTCACCAAGGACTACCTGGGCGTGGGCTTCGTGCAGGGCGGCGTGCTGGCCGTGAAGGTGAAGGGCGATGCCGTCGGCTCGGTGTGGTTCTGCGCGTACGACGACGCGCGGGACCGGGACGGCTGGTCGGTCCAGGAACGCGTCGAGCGGCTGCTGCTGCCCTGCGGGGAGGACTTCGATGCCTTCCTGCTGCGGCTGGCGGGCGGCCCGCCGGAGCTGGAGACCGTGGCGAACCTGATGGTGGACGGCGGCTTCGCGTCCGCCGTCCCGGTGGAGGGGTGAGCGTGATGGTGACGTTCGCGCAGGCGCAGGAGCGCGCGGAGGGCTGGGTCAACGGCGATGTGCCGGCGTACCGGCACCGCGAGGTGCGGGTACGCGAGTTCGACCTGGGCTTCGTCGCCTGGGCCGAGGACCGCGAGGACGGCCCGACGGGGGACGGCGGCAGCGCCCGGCTGGTGATCGCGCGGGACAGCGGCGAGACGACGCTGTGGCCGGGGCTGCCGGTGGGCGAGGTGATCCGGCGGTACGAGGAGGAGTACGGGACCGCCCCGGTCCCGGACGCCGCGGCGGACGTGCCGCCGCAGCGCATCGACCTTGAGGCCACGTCGTTTCTGCTGACTCCGCCGGAGTGGTTGCAGCAGGCGGCGGACGAGATAGGGATTCCGGACCGGCGGGGGGCGGGGACGGGGGC
>NZ_JBHVHQ010000735.1:0-4371 GCF_042800135.1 Streptomyces sp. NPDC057654
CCCCACGAACGGGGCGCGACGCGCACCCCGACCGCACCACCGAGCCACACCAACGTCAGGAACACCCCATGCTCACGAATGCATGCGCCGCCTATCCGCAGCAACCTGCCGGTCCGGCAGGAGAACCAACCCCGCAGACGTGCCTCCAGGTCGCCAGGCAAGCCGCCATCGTCGCCGCCACCGCCGACGACGCTATGACCGCCGCAGCCCGCTGCCGACCTGGCGCCGCCGCCCGACTGGAGTCGGCCATGCACGCCGCCCACAAGGAAGCCGTCGACGCCGAAAGGTACGCGGACCTCGCGAGCAATACGCCGACGACCCCGCCATGCCGAACAGTTCCCTGCTGCACTGCGCCCGGCAGGCCGTCGACCACGCCGTCCGCGCCCAGTCGGCCGCCGGCATCGCGACGACGGCCGCCGACCTACGGGCCGAGCTGGAACGGACCTTGACGGCAGCCGAACACGCCGAACAGGAGAGCGCCCGGCGCCAGGAAGAAGCTCAGCACGAGAGCGAGGAGCGGGACGCCACCGGCATGGACCGGGAGAATCGGGACCGGGCAGCGACGAACCGGTATCTCGCGGAACAGCATGTCGCTGAACTCGGATGGACAGCGGGGCACGCCCGAGTACTTGAGCTTGACTCTGTCGGGGATCTTGGTGCCGCTGGGGTCAGCTGCCCAGGGTGCGCCAGGACTTCGGTCGGGGTATCTCGCGCTGGCCGAGGTAGTGCTGGAAGGCAGTCGGGCGGCGGGGCGTGAGTGCTTCCTCGGCGGGTGGTAGTCCGCTGAGCCGTTCGATGTTCACGGCGATGGCCGTAAGCACGTGCTGCAGATGGGCTTTGGGTTGTCCTCGGTCCACAGCCCGTCAAGGCGGTCCCGTACCCATATCGCCGTCGTGCCGGCCGGGTTACTCGCCCGCGCGACCTGCGCGGTCAGAGACGGAACCTGCTCACCGGAACGGGGGCGGAGCGACAACGGGCACCTCGACGACGGCATCGGCCTACGGAACAGCGCGAGCATGCCCGCTGATCATGCTGCCGCGCCGGGAAACCCCGAGATCCCCGACAGAGTCAAGCTTATCTATAGGTCGAGCTCATCCATGCTGCTCAGACGGGTGTAAGATTGTCGGGGGCGTTCCTTAATGAGGGCGCTTCCGCTCATCCGTCCGGCCGTCCGACGACCGTGCGCCGCCGCACCCGCCCTTGAGATCCTCACAAATGCGCCCTTGGCCTTCGCAACTGAATACGGTCTGATGCGTCTTGGGCGCACTTCTCGGCATCGAATTTGACGATAACTCGATATCGTTTTCGGGAGAAGCTTATGAGAGCGCGAAGCGCTGGAGCCATAGGGATTTTACTCTTGCTCTGCGCTTTCCTTGCGGCATCCATGAAGATCGACTTATTCCCGAAGGGAACCCAGGAGATCACCACCTTGGTGACCGGGCTTCCCGGACTGTGGCTTACCTGGGCGGCATACCGCGCCGGACGCGTGGACGCTCGGGCAGCCCGCGGAGAAGGTGCACGACTGGATTCGGCGGCGGATCATTTGGCCGCGCAGGTCCTCCAGCAGTGGGAGAGAACGGCACGCGACCGAAAACTTTATTCCCCGGCGCCGATCCCGGTCCGCTGGCGCTGGTCACGTCATGCGGCAACCGGCCCGATGGAAGCAGCGCTGGGCAACACCGGCGGCCTTCCCCCTTTTCACCCCGTACCCGGCTTTCAAAGCATCGAAGTCTCCGCGCTGAGAACCGGTGGAATGAGTGATCTGCTCAAAGTCCACGGAGGTCTGACTTCGGGACGCGTCATTGTGCTCGGGCGCCCCGGGAGCGGGAAGTCCGAAGCGGGGCTGCTCGCCGTCCTGGAGATGCTGAGGCATCGCCGCGACGCTTCGGAGGGGCGCTCCCGCATCCCCGTGCCCGTCCTGCTTAACATGACGGGCTGGGACGGCAGGTACCAGAGCCTCACCGAATGGGCGGCCGCGCACCTGTCCCAGGACTATCCATTTCTGCGACTGCCCGAATACGGATCGAGAGCCGCAGCACGTCTCATAGAACAGGGGCAGATCTCTTTCTTCCTCGACGGCTTCGACGAACTGGCCGTGGAACTCCGGCCGATCGCACTGGAGAGAATCAGCGAACACTCTGCTTCCCGCGTCGTGCTCTTCTCTCGCGTCGACGAGTTCATGGGCACCGTCCCGCACGCACACATACGCGGCGCCGCCGCGCTGGAACTCGACCCGATCCCGAGCAGGGAGGCAGCCGAGTACTTACGACGCACCCAGGTGAGCCCCGCTCCCCGGCCGTGGCAGGAATTAATAGCTCATCTGCGGGACCACCCGGAAAGCGTTCTCTCCCACGCCCTGGATTCGCCACTCCCGCTCACCCTGGTCCGGGACTCCTTCCCGAACCCGGAAGACGTGTCCGAACTGCTCACCGTAGACCGCTTCTTTAGCACGGACGACGTTGTGACTTATTTGCTGGACCGGTTCGTCAACACCGTCTACCAGCCAAAGCGATTCGCAGCCCCGGGGCCCTATGAACACGGAAGGGCTCGCGGCTGGCTGCGCTACCTGGCTTCCGAGATGGCGCAGCACGGAACATACAGCTTCGACTGGCGCCGCCTGCCGCACTGGGCCCCCGCTCTTCCCAGGATTCTGATGCTCGGATCTCTGTCCACCGCCTTCGGCGCGATTGGCGGGCTCCTGGCTTTCGGACCCGGACAGTATTCGGCGCAGGGAATCTCCGGGGCCCAGGGAGGAGTTGTCTACGGGGTGGTCATGGGACTCGTGCTCGGTCTCGGCGCCGGGATGATCGCGGAACTGCGCGATCCCGGACCCAACGACTTCCGCCAGCGGTTCCTCCGCCGGAGGAACTCATGGAGCATAAACTTCAATCCGGGCGTGGGCATAGTCGTCGGAACCCTGATCGGGTTCTGGAGCACCGAGTTCCTCTTCAGCAAGGGGAACTACTTCGGCGAGCCGAAGATCGCGCTCTTCGTGATCTCTTTCCTCGTCGTCGGCGTGGGAAGCGGTGCGCTGTCCGCCCGCGCGGCGATGCGGGTCCATCCGCATGCGGGGCGAGGCTGGCGGGCCAGGGCCAGATCCTGGTATTCGAGGCTGCCCCTCTTCGCCGGTGCCATGGCGGGAGGGATTCCGATAGGTCTGAGGTACCTGTTCCAGGTGAACCCGCCCGCACCACTGTCAGGACTGCTCAACGGCATCTGGGGGATGCTCATCGCGGCTCTCGTCATCGGCGCCGCAAGACCTGCGTCGCGTATTGACCCTCTGGTCGGCAGAGACGCGGCCTGGAGACGGGAACGACGTGGAGCTCTCCTCTTCGGTGTGGTCTTCGGGCTGTGCGTCGGGCTTGGTTTCGGGATCCGTGAGATCACCATGTACGCCCATGGGGTCGTCGGGGGGCCCGCCGTGGTCGTGGCCCTCTCCCAGACCGTCGGCCTGGCCCTGCCGTTCGGCGTCGGGGCCATGATCGCCAGCTCCGACGCCTGGCGCAGCACCTTCTTCTTCCTCCAACTGCGCCTCGCAGGCAGCTTCCCCGCCCGCGGCATGCAGTTTCTCGAAGACGCCTACGCTCGCCGTGTCCTGCGCGCGGACGGACCGCGCTATCAGTTCCGCCACGCGCTGTTGCAGGACACGCTCCAGCCCGATCGCCTCAGGCAGCGGTGAACGGGCCGGGCGCCAGCAGACCGGGCTCGCCGTCTCCACTTGGCCAAAAGGACCCAAGCCTACGCCCTGACGGCCCCCGTACAGCATCGTAGAGAGTGCCCTGGCGACGAGGCCGGTCGTCGCACCGCTGGCGGGCCCGATCGAGCGGGTCGGGGCCTGCTGGTACGGCCTGAACCTTTGGTCAGGGCCTGCTCGGCGCGGGGGTCAGCCCCCACGACCCGTCAGGGGGCCACGGTGCTGATGACGCATGCCAGTGACCGGGACGCTTACGAAGCACGGTTCGCGAGGGGCCGCCGACGCTACAAGCGCCGCGATGACCAGAAGGCCGCTGCCCGCAGGCTGCCGCCGCTCGACTCCAGCGCACACCGGCTGTACCGGAGGCCGGTGACCCTCGTGGAGCAGGAGGCGCGCGCCGAACGTGTAGCGACCGACCAGTGGGAGGGAGAAGGCGGGTACTGCCCCGCGGTACTGCGACCGGCAACGCCCCGTGTCGAGGCCCCGCCGGCGACAAGGGCGCCGCTCTTCGGGCCCCGTGTGCAGTCCGCCTTGTGGTGATGCCGGTGCCGGCCTCAGAGATTTCATGCCTCCGGCGGGTCCTCCTCGGAGGGGAGGGGGCTGAATGGTCAGCTGCCGCGCCGTCGTGGTGCGGGTGGGGAAGGCGGGGTTCCCTCCTCGGCCGGACACCCAAGGGG
>NZ_JBHVHQ010000736.1:0-4371 GCF_042800135.1 Streptomyces sp. NPDC057654
CCCCGGCACCCCGTCCGCCTCCGCACCCGCACCCGCTGGAGCCGCTCCATGTCAACCGCCCCCACCCCGACGACCGTGACGGCCGCGCCCGCGGCGCCTGTCGCGCCGGCCGTGCCCCACGCCGACCACGTCGTCGCCCACACCCTCCTCAACTGCCTGCTCCGCGAGGTCTCCGGCCCCGAGCACCAGACGGCCGTGACCGGCGGCCGGCTGCTGCTGCGGATGCCGCGCTGCGGCGTGCTGCTGGGGATCGGGCTGCGCCGCACCTCGCTGATCGGCGCGCACCGGTTCACCGGGCCGCCCGCCGAGCAGCGCGACGGGGGCTGGCGGGAGGTGTCCTGGCAGACCCTGGCCGAGTACATCCGCCGCGAACTGGAGCTGCGCACCGGAGTCCGCAACGACGAGTTCCTCGACCAGGTCGCCGCCACGCACGCGGGCGTGTCCGCCGCCCTGCTGCCGGGAAGCCGTCCAATTGGCCGTCCGGCAGGGGAAGACGCCTATCTGGACTCCGAGCAGTCCCTCCTCTTCGGCCACCGCTTCCACCCCACGCCCAAGGCCCGCACCGGCCGCGACCAGGACTGGGAGCGGTACGCGCCGGAGAGCGGGGCCCGCTTCCCGCTGCACCACCTCGCGGTGCGCGAGCGGTGCGTACGGCAGGAGCACGTCCGTACGGGCGCGGGGCTGCCCGGCCCGCTCGACGCCCTGGACCGGCAGCGGGCCGTGCCCGACGGGTACCGGCTGCTGCCCGCGCACCCCTGGCAGTACGCCATGCTCCGCGACCACCCCGCCCTCGTCGCCGCCGTCGAGCGCGGAGACGTCCTCGATCTCGGCCCCGGCGGACCGGAGTTCGCGCCCACCGCGTCCGTGCGCACGCTCTACGACGGCCGGGACTTCCTCAAGTTCAGCCTCAATGTGCGGATCACCAACTGCCTGCGCAAGAACGCCGTGTACGAGCTGACGGGGGCCGTCGCGCTGACCCGCATCCTGGAGCCCGTCGCGCGCGACCTCGCCGCCCGATTCCCCGGCTTCGAGCTGCTGCGCGAACCCGGCTACCGCACGCTCGACCTCGGCAGCCGCGAACTGGCCGAGGGGTTCGGGGTGATCGTCCGCGAGGGGCTGGACGCCCGGCTGCGGCCCGGCGTCACCGGGCTGCTCGCGGCGGCCGTCGCCGACGAGTACCCGACCGGCTCCGCGCAGCTGTCCCGGCTGCTCGGGGACGCGGGCCCCGAGACGGCCCTGGCCTGGTGGGACGCCTATCTGGAGCTGCTGGTGCCGCCGGTGCTCGCGGCCTATCTCGACCACGGCGTCGTCCTCGAACCGCACTTGCAGAACGTCGTCGTGGGGGTCGGCGGCGACGGGATGCCGCGCCAGGTCCTGCTGCGCGACCTGGAGGGCGCCAAGCTGCTGCCCGAGCACCACGCCGCGCCGCTCGCGGGGCTGCCGCGGGAGGTGTCGGAGCCCATGACGTACGGGCGGGAGCGCGGCTGGGACCGTGTCATCTACTGCCTGCTCGTCAACCACCTCGCCGAATTCGTCGCCGCCCTCGCCGACCGGCATCCGCCGCTCGAAGCCCGGCTGTGGGCGGCCGTCCGCCGCGTCCTCGCCGAGCGCGCCGCCGCGCACGGGAATCCGCCGCCGCTGCGGGCGCTGGTCGCGGGGGTGCCGCTGCCCGCGAAGACCAATCTGCTGACGCGGTGGGAACGGCGGGCCGACCGTGAGGCGGGGTATGTGCGCATCGCGTCGCCGCTCGTCGGCGACCTGCTGTCGGGCGCGGCCGGCACCGGGTTCGGGAGCGCCACATGATCACTGCCCGAGCAGCCGAGCGCGCGCACGCGCTGACCGAACTCCCGGCGTACGTATACGACCTGACTGCCCTTGCTACGCACGCCGGAGCCGTGCGGGCGGCGCTCCCGCCCTCCGTGGAGCTGTACTACGCGGCGAAGGCCAACCCGGCCCCGGAGCTCCTTGAGGCCCTCGCCCCGCACGTCAGCGGCTTCGAGGTGGCCTCGGGCGGCGAGCTCGCGCACGTACGGACGGCCGCTCCCGGGGTGCCGCTCGCCTTCGGCGGGCCGGGCAAGACGGAGGACGAGATCGGAGCGGCGCTGGAGGCGGGCGTGGAACGCTTCCACGTGGAGAGCGAACAGGAACTGCGCCTGCTGGCCGCCGTCGCCTCTCCCCGGCGCGCTGTGGAGGTCCTCCTACGGGTCAACCTGCCGCTGGACGCGGCGGAACTGGGCGGGGCGGCGCTGGCGATGGGCGGCCGCCCGAGCCCGTTCGGCCTGGACCCGGACCGGGTGGAGGCGTGCCTGCCCCTGTTCGCCGGCGGGGGCCCGCTGCGGCTGCGCGGCATCCACGCGCACCTGGCCAGCGGCCTGGACGCGGGCGCGCAGCTCGCGGTGGCGACCCGGATCGCGGACTGGACCCGCGACTTCGAGGCCCGGCACGGCCTCGACCTCACCGAGGTGGGGGTGGGCGGCGGCATGGCCGTGGACTACGCGCGCCCGGCCGAGCGCTTCGACTGGACCGCGTACGGGGAGGGCCTGCGCGCCCTGGCCGACCGGCACCCGCGCCGCACGCTCCGCGTCGAGCCCGGCCGGGCGCTGACCGCCTACTGCGGCTGGTACGTCACCGACGTGCTCGACATCAAGCACAGCCACGGCGAACCCTTCGCGGTCCTCCGCGGCGGCACCCACCACATGCGCACCCCGGCGGCCAAGTCCCATAGCCACCCCTTCACCGTCCTCGCGAACGAGACCTGGACCAGACCCTGGCCCCGCCCCGGCGTCCGCGACACCCCGGTCACCCTCGTCGGCCAGCTCTGCACCCCCAAGGACGTCCTGGCCGCCAGGGCCCATGTTCCCGAACTCCGCGTGGGCGACCGCGTCGCCTTCGCCCTCGCCGGCGCCTACGCCTGGAACATCTCCCACCACGACTTCCTCATGCACCCCCCGCCGTCCTTCCACTACCTGACCTGACCGGCATGCCGGGCCCGTTGTCAGTGGCGGATGCGACGATCGGTCCATGACCACCGAGTACTGGGACGCCGCCGCGACCGACTTCGACGAGGCCGCCGACCACGGCCTGCGCGATCCGTCCGTACGGGACGCGTGGGCCGCCCGGCTGCGGTCCTGGCTGCCGGAGGAATCCGGTGACGTGCTCGACGTCGGCTGCGGCACCGGCTCCCTGTCCCTGCTCGCGGCCGAGCAGGGACACCGGGTCACCGGCGTCGACAGCTCGCCCCGCATGGCGGAGCGGGCCCGCGCCAAGCTCGCGGCGGCCGGTGAGACGGCTGAGGTGCTCGTCGGCGACGCCGCCGAACCGCCCGTGGGGGAGCGGCGGTTCGACGTCGTCCTCGCCCGCCATGTGGTGTGGCTGCTCCCCGACCCCGGGCGCGTCCTCGCGCACTGGGCCGGGCTGCTGCGGCCCGGCGGCCGGCTCGTGCTGATCGAGGGGCGGTGGGGCGAGTCCGAGCGCGTCGGCATCCCCGCCGAAGAACTGACGCGCCTCCTCGCCCCGACAGCCGCCCGCACCCAGGTCGAGCACCTCGCGCACGACTCGCGGCTGTGGGGCCGCCCGGTCGCCGACGAGCGGTACGCCTTGATCGCCCACCCGGTACGCCCTGTCCGCCCCGCCCGCCACAAGGAGATCGTCGACGTCCATCTGATCCTGCGGCGGGGCGGGGACGTGCTGCTCGGGCGGCGGGTGGGGACGGGGTATGCGGATGGGCTGCTGCACGCGCCGTCGGGGCATCTTGAGGAGGGGGAGGACGTGCGGGAGGCCGTGGCGCGGGAGGCTTGGGAGGAGGTCGGGGTCGAACTGGAGCCGGAGGGGCTGCGGGTCGCGTTGGTGATGCAGCATCGGGCGCCCGACAGTGCCGCGCGCATCGGGTGGTTCTTCGAGGCCGATGTGGCGGACGGGTGCGGGGAACCCGTGAACCGGGAGCCGCACAAGTGCTCGCAGCTCGACTGGTTTCCGCTCGACGCGCTGCCGGACGACATGGTCGCGTACTGCCGCGCCGCGCTGGACGCCTACCGGCGGGGCGAGCGGTTCGTGCTGCATCTGCACGAGAGCGGGGACGGTATCGGTTACGCGCCCGGCGCGCCCTCGCGGGCCGTGGCGCTGCCGCCGAGCTCGCGTACGTAGCGCCATTCGGCGGCGGCCGGCTCGTAGCCGAACCACTTGTTGATGGCGAGCATCGGGGCGTTCTCGTCGTCGTTGCCCGTGAACGCCTCCGTGCAGCCGGCGGCGCGGGCCAGGCGCAGGGAGCGGGCCTTGACGAGCTTGGCCAGGCCCCGGCCGCGGAAGGCGCGGCGGGTGCCGGTCCCGCCGGAGACGTAGCGGGTGCGGCCGTCGGTGTGGGCGATGGTGATC
>NZ_JBHVHQ010000737.1:0-4370 GCF_042800135.1 Streptomyces sp. NPDC057654
GGGCACGGCCGCGTACGGGCAGTGCGGAATGTGCGGGGGGAGTGCTGAATGTGCTGGGTGTGCGGGATGTGCCGGGTGGGGCCGGTCCGCTAGTTGACGGCGATGCCGGACCAGGCGGCGCCGACGGCCTTGTACTCGGCACTCGACGCGCCGTACAGGTCGCTCGCGGCCTTCAAGGTGCCCGCGCGGGCGGCCTTGTAGTTGGTGTTGGACGTGAAGTACGTGGTCAGCGCCTTGTACCAGATCTTCTCGGCCTTGTCCCGGCCGATGCCGGTGACCTTGGAGCCGTTCGAGGTCGGGCTGTCGTAGTGCACGCCGTTGATGTCCTTCGGGCCGGAGCCCTCGGAGATCAGGTAGAACCAGTGGTTGGCCGGGCCCGACGAGTAGTGGACGTCGATGCCGCCGAGGCCGGAGTACCAGGAGTCCTTGGACCGCCCGTCCTTGCTGGGCTTGTCCATGTACCGCAGCGGCGTGCCGTTCCCGTTGATGTTGATCTTCTCGCCGATGAGGTAGTCGCCGGGGTCCGCGGCGTTGTTCGCGAAGAACTCCGCGGTGGTGCCGAAGATGTCCGAGGTGGCCTCGTTGAGGCCGCCGGACTCGCCGCTGTAGATGAGGCGGGCCGTGGCGGCGGTGACGCCGTGGCTCATCTCGTGGGCGGCCACGTCGAGCGCGGTGAGCGGGTGGGTGTTGCCGGACCCGTCGCCGTACGTCATGCAGAAGCAGGTGTCCTGCCAGAAGGCGTTGACGTAGTTGTTGCCGTAGTGGGCGCGGGAGTAGGCGCCCTTGCCGTCGTTGCGGATGCCGTTCCGGCCGTGCACCTTCTTGTAGTAGTCCCAGGTGACGGCCGCGCCGTAGTGGGCATCCACGCCGGCGGTCTGCCGCCCGCCGCCCCAGACGTCGTCGGCGTCGGTGAACAGGGTGCCGGTGCCGGAGGTGCCCTGGTTGAGGTCGTACGTCTTGTGGCCGCCGCGCGCGCCGTCGGTGAGCTGGTAGGTGGAGCCGCTCTTCGTGGTGGTGAGGTCGACCTTGCCGCTGTACGTGCTGGTGCCGGTGCCGGTCTCGACGGCCTCGTGCTGGAAGAGCTTCGCGCCGGTCGCGGCGTCGGTGATGACGTGCAGCTCGCTGGGGGTGCCGTCCGGCTGGACGCCCTTGACGACGGTCTCGTACGCGAGGACGGGCTTGCCGGTCGCGGCCCAGACGACCTTGCGCGGGGCGGCGTCGGCGCTCGTCTTCGCGTTCTTCTTGGCGCTCGACGCCGCGAGCGCGCTCTTCTTGGCGGCGGCCGGGGCCAGCCGGGCGTCAGTGCCGGACACGGCGATCGTGGCTTCGGTCGCCTTGGTGACGCTGCGCGCACCGCTCTTCTTCACGTGAACGACCAGGTCCCCGCCGAGTACGGGGAGTCCGGCGTACGTGCGCTCGTACCGGGTGTGCACCGTGCCGTCCGCGTCCTTGACGACGTCGCGGACGACGAGCTTCTCCTTGGCCCCGAGGCCGATCTTCCCGGCCGTGGCGGCGGCCCCGTCCTGGGCGTCGCGCAGCGCGGACGCCCGCTGGGAAGCGGAGAGCTGAACCGCTGTCGCGCCCGACTCGCGGTCGGGCTGCGCGGTGGCCGACCCGGTCTGGACGCCGACGGCGACCATCGCGGCGGAGGCGATCAGCGCGGCGGCGCGCAGCGTGTTCTTGCGGGGGGTGGACGTGATCCGTCTCAACTCGGTCTCCTTGCGCGGACCGCTGGTTCGCGGCCCCTCGGTGGGCCGGGCAGCCAAGGGTGGGGTGCCCGGTAGTGCAGGAGTGAACCGAGGAGAGAGTGCCAGCCCTTCGGGCTCTTTGACAGGGGCGCAACAAGGATTTGATCCGGCGTTCTTGGGCCGGCGGGGGGTTTCGTTCCGCTATGCGGTGAGACGTGCCGGGCCGGGGGGCCGGGGGTGTGGACGCACGGGGGGAGCGGGCGGTCGAGGCCGCGCGCCGCCTGTACGGTCCGGCTTACGGGAGCGGGGGCGCGGCCCGGCGCACGGTCGCCCCGGCGTGGCCGGGTGTGCTGCGCGCTAGAGCTCGACCCCGGAGAGCTTGGAGAGTGCGAGCAGCCGGGCGTTGCTCCGCTTGTGGAGTGAGGTGAGGACTCGGAATACCTCCTGGCCCATGGGGTTGAGCCGGGCCATTTGAGGTGCCGCTCCCCATGCCGTGGCAAGGTTTTCCAAGGCCCCGTCGCGGTCTCCCAGGTCGAGTTGCGCGCGTGCCAGGTTGATACGGCTGGCCGCGACCCGGACGGGAGGAAGGCCGGTCAGTGCGGCGTCGAGGTCCGCGGCGACCCTGACGGCCTCCTGCGGTTGCCCGAGATCGACTTGGGTGGCGAGCAGATGTGTGACGGTGTTGCCGGGGCCGAAGATCATGTTGTGCAGGGTGTGATCGGCCCCGAATTCGTCGGCTGCTTTCCACGCGGACTTGATGTGCCGGGCGGCCTCCTGCTTGGCTTCCCTCTTGTCCTCGATCCGCCCTGCGAGCGTCATGCCGCGAAGGTTCAGGACGCCGATGGCGAAGGCTCGTTGCTGCCCGCTCAAACCGTTCTGGGCCGCGGCGATTGCCCGGTCGACGATCGTCAGCCCTTTGTCGAGCGAACCGGAGTTGAGATAGGCGCCGGCCCGGTCGCGGGCGGCGACCGCCGCCGCCAGCGGATTGCGCTTCTGCTCGACAGCCCACCTCTGCCGAGTCACAGCGAGCTCCGCCATGTCCATCCACCGGTGCCGAGCCGCCAGCCAGTAGACGGCGCTGTACATGTCGCTCAGAGCCGCCCAGCTCTGGGCCGTATTGGCGGCGAACGCGTGCGCGGTGGCGTTTCGCACGTAACCCGGGAGAGCCGGCATCAACCGATCGATGTCGACGCTGTCCCTATAGAGGCCGACCGCCTTGAGATCGCGTGCGATGGTCCGCTCGTCAACCTCTCGGGTTTCTGGGAGATCGTAATCCCGGACGGCCGACCGCAGGGCCAGCAGTTCGGCCTCCATATTGATCTCGACGGGGGCGGTGCCGAGCACTTCGGCCATGGTGATCCCTATGGCCCGTGCCATCAATGCGGCGACTTCCGGCGTGAGCGTGCGGTCCCCGACTTCGATCTTGCTGAGCAGCGAGACGGAAATCGAAGCCTTGCGCGCGAGTTGCTCCTGCTTCAGCCCGCGGGCCTTCCGCACGGCCGCGAGATTGGCGCCTGGTGCCAGTCGTGGTGTGACCATGAGTTCAGTCTTCCTCAGAACGGTGCTCGCGAGTCGGCGGCCCGAAGCTTTGCGCTCCTCATTCGGGGTGTGCAAGTGGTGTGCAAGTTCACCTGAGCCGAGGGGCGTTGAATGGTTTGAGATCGACCGCTCCACCAAAGGAGGTCGGTCACGAACCTACAGGCGCAATGTCGACGCATAGGGTCACTGATGGACACCAGCCCACAAGACACCTGCCCTGACGCCCGATCCATCGGCGTCAAACTGGCCGAAGAGCTACACCTGTCCTTCCTGGCACTCGGGTTCTGTCTGCCGATACAGGGAGCAGCCCCGGTAGGGGGACGCGCGTTCGTCTCAGTTGACCCGATCGGCCATGACACGGCCTTTCGGTTGATCGAAACGCTGGGGCCGCCCCCGTTGCGCACGGCCCTCAGCGGCGACTGCGTGGGGCAGGCCGCCGATGCGGCGAGATCGCTTCGGCGATCACTTTTCACTGCCGGGCTCGCCCTGCCCGGCCTGCGCGCCGAGGGGCCGCTGGTCGAGTTGGGGACGGTGTCGCCCTCCTGGGCGGAGTCGCTGGCGGAGGTCGTCGCCTCCGGAGCGAAGGCGGCCACGCGGTGACGCGAAGCGACGGTAGGGAAAGGCTGTCTCAACTGATGGCGGCGAATGGGGGGAGCGGTGTGCTCCTGGTTCTCAAGGAGCCTGGAGCGGCGGCCGGGAAGGGGCCCAGGCCCATCCCTGGGGCCATGGTCTATCCGCCCTGTCAATGCCCTGAGCATCGCGCCGGGCGGGGGCGTCCGGATACGTCCGTGTCGTTGTCGCCGGTCGGTTCCGAGAGTCCCGCGAGGGTCCGTGCGGTGCGGTACGCGCAGTTCACGATGGTCCAGGACGCGTCGGTTCGGCCTGAATACAGCGTCACGTGCGTGTCCGGCGATCATCTGGAATGCGGTGGGGAATCCGGCGGCGAGGGAGTCCCGGAAGTCGTCGAAGCGTGGATGCGGCAGCACGCCCAGGACACCGGTCACCGGCGCTATCGGCGCAGCATCTGCGACTACGCCGAGTGCGAGCCGCCGAAACCGCCGGAATCGCCGAAATCGCTGGAACCGCCAAGTGAGAGCGAGGGCCGGCGGGCTCCGCAATGAGAAGGGCGGGCCCTCATGGGCC
>NZ_JBHVHQ010000738.1:0-4363 GCF_042800135.1 Streptomyces sp. NPDC057654
CTCCGCGTCCGTGCACGAGCCGATCGACGGACTCACGATCTCCAACGGGCTCCGGCCGGGGCTCGCCGGATTCGCCAAGTCCCTGTCCGTGGAGCTCGGCCCGCGCGGTATCCGCGTGCTCGGCCTGCTCCCCGGCCGCATCTCCACCGACCGCATCCGCGAACTCGACGCGCTCGGCGGCGGCGACGTCGAGGAGAACCAGGCGCGCCGCACCGCCGCCATTCCGCTGCGCCGCTACGGCACCCCCGCCGAGTTCGGCCGCACCGCCGCCTTCCTGCTCTCGCCCGCCGCGTCGTACGTCAACGGCGTGATGCTGCCGGTGGACGGGGGCGCGCGGCACGGGTTCTAGCGCGTACGGGCCGGGGCGCGCGGCTCCAAGACGTCCGCCACGTCCGTCAGGACACCCGGCGCGCCCGGTGCCGTACCGCCCTGAGACGGACCTCGGCGGGCAGGCGGTCCAGGCCCGCCGAGGCGCGGGCGTGCTCCAGGGCCTCGGTGCGCAGCCGGTCCAGGGCCACCGCCGGTTCCGCGTGGGCTTCGAGGACCAGGCCCACGCGGGCGTGCGGCGCCGTGCGCCGGCCGCGCAGCGTCACATGGGCCCGGTCGACGCCGTCCAGGTCCTCCGCCTCGGCGGCCAGCGCGTCCTCCAGCGCCCGGCCGCGCAGCAGCGCGCCTTCGCCGTCGCCGCTGTCCACCAGCAGCTCGCGCAGCCGGCGCCGCCGCAGCTGCGCCAGCAGCCACCACAGGCACAGCAGCACCAGTACGGCCAGCACCGCGATGACCACCGGCCACCACCAGCCGTCCGACCGCCACTTGGTGCGGTCCGCGTCGCTCAGCAGCACGTCGTGGGGGCCGCTCCACGGCCACGACGAGGGCAGCGAGAAACCCCACCGGCGCGGCAGGTCCAGGCCGCCGATCAGCACGGCGGCGCCCAGCGCCACCAGCACCAGGCCCACGAGCCCGATCAGTACCCGGTTGACGGTCCTCAACACCGCGCGCTCACCTCTTCGCCGGTCGGCGTACGTGCACGGACAGGCCCGGCTGCCGCACCAGCCCCAGCTGGCGGATGCCGTCGGACAGCGCCGCGTCCAGGTCGCCGCGCACCTCGTCCACGTCCCTGAAATGCGACTGCGCCCGCGCCTTGACCCGCCGTCGGCCGACGTCCACCCGCACCGACTGCACCCCGGCGACCTCCATCGCCCGGTCCCGCAGCACGAGGGAAGCCGCGGCGCGGTCCAGCCCGGCCCGTACGCCGTCGGCCCGCCGCATCGGCAGCGACCTGCGCAGGCCCGGCGTCAGGGCGAGCACCAGCAGCCACAGCCCCAGCACCATGGCGATCGCCGCCCCGGCGACGACCCAGCCGTGTTCGAGGTGACGGGTCGCCAGCTGGTCCGCGAGCCAGTGGCGCCACCGCATCGCGGGGCGGTCCGCCCGTACGGCCGCCACGTCGTAGAGGAACAGCCCGGCGGCGCCCAGCAGCACCAGGGCGGCCAGCACGGCCGGCACCCGCCGCGTGGACCAGAACCGCCCGGCCCGGCCGCCGTCCGGACCGCCCGCCTCCGGGGCCGCCACGTCGCCCGGCCGCCCGGTGTGCCCGGCCTCTGTCGCGCCCGACGCCTTCTCCAGGATCGGCGAACTGCGCGTACCCGGTTCGCTGTCGCTCATCGCACCCTTCCCTGGCCAGCGCGCTGGAGCTGCGGCGAGTGCAGCCGCTCCACGGTGACCGCGACCTCGGGCACCTCCATGCCCGTCAGCGTCCGCACCCGCTCGGCGACGCGGCGGCGCACCGCGCCGCACTGCGCGCCGATGTCGGACGGATAGCCGAGCTCCACGGAGACCCGCACCCGCGCCGTCATCTCCCGCACGGCCACGGCCGCGTGCGGGACGTCCGCCGCGCCGTCGGCCGCCGGTCCGGCCAGCGCCTCGCGCGCCGCCTGCGAGGCGATCTTCGATACGACCCGGTCCGCGATGCGCGTCGCACCGCGCTCAGCCGGCTCCACCGTGCCCCCTCACCGCGCGCTCCCGCTCCGCTCCGGATACGGTCCCACGCACCGTCACCGCCGGCGTCCGTCACGCTCACGCGTGCGGAAGAAGTCGCCCGGCTCCAGATCGCCGTCCAGGAACCGGCCGGCCACGAACCCGATGGCGCCCAGGGCCGCCACCAGCAGAAAGGCTCCGAACCCGCCGAAGTACCCGGCGAAGCCCAGCGCCATGCCCACGATCAGACCGACCACGGCCATGCTCATCCTGTGCTCCTTCTACTGGAGCCTCGGCTCCGGCTCGTCCTCTTCTTCGTCCGGCAACTTCACATCGCTCACCGCGATATTGACCTCGACCACTTCGAGGCCGGTCATCCGCTCGACCCCGGAGACCACGTTCTCCCGCACGGAGCGCGCCACGTCGGCGATCGACACGCCGTACTCGACCACGATCTCCAGATCGAGCGCCGTCTGCACCTCCCCCACTTCGGCCTTGACGCCACGCGTGACGGACTTGCCGCTGCCGGGCACCCGGTCCCGTACCGCGCCGAAGGTCCGTGAGAGACCACTACCCATCGCGTGCACGCCGACCACATCGCGGGCGGCCAGCCCGGCGATCTTCTCGACGACGCCGTCGGCGATGGTGGTCCGGCCCCGGTCGCCCGGCGCGCCGCCGCGCTTGCCGCCGGACCCGAGCGTCCTTCTGCCCTCGCCGCCCTGGTCCTGACCGGACGATCCGGACTTGTCGAACTGTGCCGTGTCGCTCATCGCCGTTCATCCCTTTCCGCGGGGAAGGAGCGGCCTGCCGCTCCTTTTGCCACCCTAAGGGCGATTCCGGCGTCCCGCTCCGGGGATACGTCAGCCGTGGCGCGTCACCCGCCGATCGGGTGGGCCGGTGCGGCAGGCTGGACGTACGGACGGACGAAGGGGCGACGGACACGTGGTCACGGACCGGTTGGCACAAGCGGTACGACAGCAGCTGAGCCTCGGCAGGGTGCTGCCGCTGGGCGGCCCGGCGGACGGCGCGTGGATCACGGAGCGCGCGGCGCGCGGCGTGCTGCGCCAAGCCGCTGACGCGCTGCCGGGCGTGCGCCTCGGCCGGCTCCGCATCGGGGCGAGCGACTCCGGGGCGACAGTGGAACGTTCAACGGCGGTGCCGCCTCCGCCGAGCGCCCTGCCGCCGGGGCCGCTGGGCGTCGAGGCCCGCTTCGCGGCCACGGCCGACCAGCCGCTGCCCACGACGGCCGGGCTGCTCCGCGACACCCTCCGGGCGACGGCGGTGGACCGTCTCGGGCTGGCCGTGGACACGGTGGACCTGCACATCACGTCGCTGTTCGACGACGAGGCCGAGGCCGAGGCCGCTGTCGCGGAGGAAGCCGAGGACCCGGCGGCGTCCGCGAGCCCGTACGCCCCCGGCGACGCCCCGTCAGGCGCCCATACGGAGACCGGCGCCGTCGAAGACGCGGCGCGCGGCGTCCCCGGCGTCACCCGACTGGCCCCGGCCCTCGGCGGCCCGGCCGCCCACGCCGTACGGATCGAGGACCACGCGGCGGAGGGACGCCACGTACAGGTCCAACTCGCCGTCGGCGCGGACCGGCGGGCGTTGGACGTGGCACTGGCCGTACGCGCGGCGGTGGCCGAAGCCCTGGCACCGCGCGCCACCAGCCCGGTCACGGTCGCCGTGCTCGTCACGGCGGTGGACACCGCCGAGGACTGAGCCAGTCCGAGTCAGCCGGAGTCAGCCGGAGTCGGCCCGAGCCAGTCCGAGCCGGTCCGAGTCAGTCCGACAAGCCCGCCAGATCGCGCAGCCTGCGCCCCTGCGCCGCGCGCTCCGCCGCGTGCTGCTGCTCGTACGTGCGTCCGCCGGCGTCGCGCAGCAGCGCCTTGGTCTCGATGACGGCGTCGCGCGGGGCCGCGAGGAGGGCCGCGGCCAGGTCCGCGACGGCGGCGTCGAGGTCGGCGGCGGGGACGACGAGGTTGGCGAGGCCGGTGCGTTCGGCCTCGTCGGCGTGGACGAACCGGCCCGTGGCGCAGATCTCCAGCGCGCGGGCGTAGCCGACCAGGGAGACGAGCGGCTTGGTGCCGGTGAGGTCGGGCACCAGGCCGAGGCTCGTCTCGCGCATCGCGAACTGCGCGTCGTCGGCGCAGACGCGCAGGTCGCAGGCGAGGGCGAGTTGGAAACCGGCGCCGATCGCGTGCCCCTGGACGGCGGCGATGGAGACGAGGTCGTTCCGCCGCCACCAGGTGAACGCCTCCTGGTACTCGGCGATGGCCGCGTCGAGTTCGCTCTCCGGGCGGCGCGCCAGATCGAGGAAGGACGGCTCGCCGTCGAAGCCCTCGGGGGTGAACGCCTGCCGGTCGAGGCCCGCGGAGAAGGACTTGCC
>NZ_JBHVHQ010000739.1:0-4360 GCF_042800135.1 Streptomyces sp. NPDC057654
CTCCGGGAGGGCGAGGACGTGGGCGACGGCCTCGCCGGGGCCGCTCAGGTTGGGGCCGAGGACGCTGCCGACGGTCGTGGACCAGACGACGAGGGACAGCGAGCGGGCGCGGGTCGCGGAGGTGGCGAGGTCGGCGGCGGCGTAGCGGGACTGGAGGTTGGCGGCGGTCCCGGAGCCGACGAGCAGCATGCCCGCGAGCATCAGCGGGAACCAGCCGAGCCGGGCGGCGGCCAGGACCGTCAGGGCGCCGGCCGCGGCGACCAGCCAGCCGATGCCGAGCCCGGCCCGGCGGCCCCGCGCCCGCGAGAGGGCGGCGAGCGGTACGGACAGCAGGGCCGCGCCGAGGGTGGTCATGGTGGTGGCGAGCCCGGCGGCCCCTTCGGATCCGGTGAGGTGCTCGACGAGCAGGCCGCCGGAGGAGAGCATCGAGCCCATGCCGACGCCCGCGACGACCTGCGCCGACATGAGGACCTTGACCGTGCGCCGCTGGACGGCGGCGAGGTCGGGCGGGGCGGCTGCGGCGAGATCGGGCGGGGCGGCCGGGGCGAGGCCGGCCGGGGCGGGCAGGGAACGTCCGGGCCCGTCGGCCCCCTCGGATTCCGCGGCCTCCCCCGGCTTCGCGGCGGTCGGCGGTCTCTGCTGGGCGTCGGCGGCTTCGGTCATGCGCTACAGCGTATGGGCAGACTTGAGCAGGTGTGCCGGTCCTGGTCGGATGCCGTTTTCAGCCACGGCCGAGTACCGTCTGTGACCATGGAATCGCACGGTCATGACCCCGGCCCACAGGGGACGATCACGGTGGCGCGGGCCCTGGAACTGCCCGCGCTGCGGCGCGGGCTCCCCGAGGTCATGGCCGCCGCCGACCGCCTGGAGCGGCCCGTGCGCTGGGTGCACGCCGGTGAGACGCCGAACATCGCCGCCCTCCTCAAGGGCGGCGAACTGCTGCTGACCACCGGTATCGGCCTGGGCAGCCGCGCCGCCGAGCAGCGCTCCTTCGTGCGCAGGCTCGCGGACCGGGACATCGCCGCGCTCGTCGTCGAACTGGGCGGGCGGTTCGCGGCGCTGCCCGCCGCGGTCGTCGACACGGCGCGCTCGTACGGGCTGCCGCTGGTGCAGCTGCACCGCGAAGTGCCGTTCGTCGCGGTGACGGAGGAGATCCACACCGAGATCGTCAACGAGCACTACGCGCTGCTGCGGCGCGCCGAGGAGGTGCACCGGCGCGGCACGGAGGCGCTGCTGGGCGGCGGGGGCGTGCCCGAGATCCTGCGGCTGTTCGCCGAGTTCGCGGGCAACCCGGTCTTCCTGGAGACGCCCGACGGGCGGCTGCTGTACGCGGCCGGGCCCGGCGCGCAGCCGGGGTCGGCCGATCCGCTCCAGGTGTGGGACGGGCTGCGGGCCCAGCGCGCGGCGCCGCGCCCCGAGCTTCCGGCGGGCAGCGTGGTCGCGGACATTCCCGGCGGCGGGCACGGGCCGGGCGCGGTGCGGGCCCGGCTGACCGTACTGCCCGTGAACGCCCCGCTCGCGCCCGTACACCGGATCGCCGCCGACCGGACGGCGGGGCTGCTGGCGGTCGTGCTCCTCCAGGCGCGCCAGGAGGAGGAGTTGGCGGCGCGCGGGCGCGGCGACTTCCTCGCCGACCTGGCGGAGGGCCGGATCGAGGCGGCCGACGCGCCCGCGCAGGCGCGGGTGCTGGGCTTCAAGCCGGGGGACGGTCCGCTGCTGCCGGTCGTGCTGCGGCCGGCGGCGGAGCCGGCGTTCCTCGACGCGTCGGACAGCTGGGCGGCGCTGGCGTGCGCGGTCCAGGAGGAGTTGGCGGCGGTCGGCGCGCCCGTGCTGCTGGGGGTGCGGCTGCCGGAGGGCCGGCTTCCGCTGCTGGTGGGGCTGCGGGCGGGGACGGAGCGGGCGGCGGTCGCCGAGCGGGTGGCGGCGGCGCTGCGGGCCGGGGTCGAGCGGGCCTGGTCGGAGCGGTCCGGGTCCCGGCCGGTGATCGTCGTGGGCCTGGCGGGCGACTGGGCGGCGGCCGGTGCGGGGCTGCGGCACGCGGCGGAGGCCGCGACGGCGGCCGAGGGGCTCCCGCCGCGGCCGTGGCACGACGTGCGGCGGCTGGACGTGGACCTGCTGCTGTGGCGGCTGCGCGCGCACGGCGACCTGACGGCGTTCGTCGAGCGGGTCATCGGCCCCCTCCTCGCCCACGACCGCTCGGCGCGCCCGCCGCTGCTGCCCACCCTGGAGACGTACCTGGCCCACGCGGGCCGCAAGGCGGAGACCGCCCGGGAACTGCACCTCAACCGCCAGACTCTCTACGACCGGCTGGCCCGTATCGCCCGTCTCCTCGGCAGCGAACTGGACGACCCGCAGACGGCCCTGGCGCTGAGCCTGGCGCTGCGGGCACGCCGCCATGTGAGGTAGCGGGCCATGTGAAGTAACGCGGCCACCCAGACTTCGGGTCAGTTCGCCCGGCTCTGCGCCAATTCGTCGTAAACGCTGAGCACTTGGGCGACCGTGTCGTCCTCCGTCGGCCACTGCGCGGCCCGCGCCCGCCCGGCGCTCGCCAGTCCGGCGCGCCGCTCGGGGTCCGCGAGGAGGCCGGTGACCGCCGCCGCGAGGGCGTCGGCGTCGCCGTAGGGAACGAGTTCGGCGGCGTCGCCCACCAGCTCCGGCACGCCGCCGACGGCCGTGGCGACCAGCGGCACGCCCGCGTGCAGCGCCTCGTGGGCCAGCAGGGACCGCGCCTCCCAGCGGCTCGGAAGGACGGCGAGGTCGGCGGCGGCCAGCAGGTCCGGTACGTCCTCGCGGCAGCCCAGCAGCAGCACCGGCAGGGCCTCCTCCTCGATGCGGCGCTGCAACTCGGCACGCCGGCCGCCCTCTCCGGCGATGACCAGCAGCGGTTCGGGGTCGAGCGAGCGCCAGGAGCGCGCGGCGTCCAGCAGCGTCCCGTACCCCCGGCCCTTGTCCAGCCTGCCGACGGCCAGCAGCAGCGGGCGGCCCACGGCGCCGATGTCCGCCCGCGTCTTGTGCCCCGAGGGGTCGGCCTCCGCGTCCGGGACGGCGCACGGCACGGGCAGCGCCACCGGCGCGAGCCTGGCATCGCGCGCGCCTCGGCCGCGGGCCCGCTCCACGAGGTCCGACGACGCGCCGAGCACGACGGCGGCGGCGCGCGCCACCCTGCGCTCCGTCAGGCGCACGAGGCGCTCGCGCGCGCCGTCCGCCGCGGGCTTGGTGTGCCAGGTGACGACCAGCGGCGTCGCTCTGCCGCGCAGCGCGAGCGAGGCGAGCAGCCCGGAGCGCAGCCCGTGCGCGTGCACGACGTCGGCCTCCGCGCACGCGGCCCGCAGCGCGGCGACGGCCCCCGGGTCCGTACGCGTCCGCAGCGGCGTGAAGTGCGCCCCGGCATCGGCGAATCCGTACCCGTCGCCCGTCCCCTGGGGCGCGCAGACCGTGATCCGCAGCCCGCGCGCGACGAGCCCGGCGGCCAGCGATCTGACGTGCGCCCCGCTGCCCGAGCTGCCCGTGCCCAGCACCTGGACGGCGTGCAGCGGCTGCTGCCCGTGCGGTGGTGCCGGTGTGCTGCTCACGCGGGGGAGCTCCTGAGTCGGCTCGACGGGGTTCGGGTCGAAGATCTCGTCCGGGTCGACGACTTCCGGAACGAAGGCGCTCGTACGAGTCCGGACCGGCCGCTTCCGTACGAGGAGTGCGCCGGCCCCAGGATGCCAGCCCGCACCGGCATCCCGTCACCACCGCCGCCGGTTTCCGGCTCCGCCTCGCCCGTACGTCCACAAAATCAGTCACATGGGTGAGTTTGCGACGCCGCGTTCCTCTGAAGGGCCGCCTTTTTGTGGGCGCGCCCTCTGAGGTGTGCGCGCGTGCCCTCTCAGCCTCCTGTACGAGCCGCCGCCAGCAGCTCCTCGGCATGCGCCCGCGCCAGCTCCGAGTCCTCCTGGCCGGCCAGCATCCGCGACAGCTCCCGCACCCGGTCCTCGCCGGTCATCGCCTGGACGCCGCTGCGCGTCACGGAGCCGTCGTTCGTCTTCTCCACCACCAGGTGCCGGTCGGCGAAGGCGGCGACCTGCGGCAGGTGCGTGACCACCACGACCTGCGCGGACTTGGCGAGCCGGGCGAGGCGGCGGCCCACCTCGACGGCCGCCTTGCCGCCGACGCCCGCGTCGACCTCGTCGAAGAGGTACGTCGGCACGGGGTCCGAGCCCGCGAACACCACCTCCACCGCGAGCATCACCCGCGACAGCTCGCCGCCGGACGCGCCCTTGGCGATCGGCCGGGGCTGCGCGCCGGGGTGCGGGGCGAGGTGGAGCTCGACCTCGTCGGCGCCGTGCGGCCCGTACGCGACGGCGCGCCCGTCCACCTC
>NZ_JBHVHQ010000740.1:0-4359 GCF_042800135.1 Streptomyces sp. NPDC057654
GCTGCTCGCCGACCGCGCCAGTCCGGGCGGAAGCAGCCGGCGCGGCACGGCGCCGGACCTGACCGAGCTGCTCCCGCAGTGGCTGGCGGCGGCCAACCAGTACGGCTACCGCGCCCCAGCCGCCCTCCTGCCCGCCCTGCTGGACACGGCCCGCGGCCGTACCGACCTGCGGCCCGAGGCGCTGGCGCTCGCCGGGCCGCGCGCGCTCTGGCTGGCGCGGCTCAATCCGCAGTGGAAGTTCGCCCTGCGGAGCAGCCCGGCGGGCGACTGGACACCGGCTGTCCTCCCCTCCCCCACCGGCGACGACGGCGAGAGCGAGGGCGAGGCCGAGGGCCGTGAGTATGGCGAAGCGGCCGAACGGATCTGGCAGGAGGGGCTGTTCGCGGAGCGTGTGGCGCTGCTGGCGGCGCTGCGCCGCCACGACCCGGCCGCGGCGCGGACGCTGCTCGCCACGACCTGGTCCACGGAGCGGGCCGAGGACCGGCTGATGTTCCTCGACTCCCTGCGCGAGGGGCTGTCCGAGCGGGACGAGCCGTTCCTGGAACAGGCCCTCGCCGACCGCAGCCGCAATGTGCGGGCCACCTCCGCCGAGCTCCTCTCCGGCCTGCCGGGCTCCGCGCTGGCCGCCCGCATGGCCCAGCGGGCCCGGTCCTGCCTCTCCCTGGACCTCGGCGATCCGCGCATCGCCGTCGAGGCCCCGCACGAGTGCGACAGCGCCATGCAGCGGGACGGCATCGTGGCGAAGCCGCCGTCAGGGCGCGGCGAACGGTCATGGTGGCTGGGCCAGTTGGTGGAAGCGGCGCCGCTGGCCGAGTGGAGCGAGCGGTTCGGGGCGCGGAGCGCCGCCGAGATCGTGGCGCTGCCGGTCGCCGACGGCTGGCGGCCCGACCTGCACGCCGCCTGGTGCCGGGCCGCCGCGCGGCAGAGGAACGCCGAGTGGTGCCGCGCGCTGCTGGGCCCCGCGGCGTCGCCGCCCGCCGCGGACGAGGCGTCCTGGCGGGACCCGGCGAAACTGCTGTCGGCGCTGCCGCACGGTGAACGGGCGGCGTGGGTCGCGGCGTTCATATCGGTGCACGGGCTCTCCGAGGCGTTCCGCCTGCTCGGAGTCTGCGCGGTGCCGTGGTCGGAGCCGCTGGGGAGAGCCGTCGTGGACGCACTGGACATCGCACGGGACGCGGGGAGCTATCCATGGAGTTTCAGCGGAGTGATGGGGCTGGCCGAACGCTGCCTCGACCCGGACCAGGCCGACCGGCTGGAGGTGCTGACCGCCCAGCCGGACGAGTCCGAGAACGGCTCGCCCGGCGCGGCCGGCTACTGGTCGGAAGCCTTCCAGCGCCTGGTCGGCACCTTGCGCCTACGCGCCACCATGCGCCGGGAACTGACGCCCGCCGACGGCCCCCGATGCCCGTGACGCACACCCGGTCCGACGAACACGCCGGCAGCCACCCCGTCCGCCGCCCGGACCACTCCGCCTACGGCCGGGCCCCCGGCCTGTCGGGCAGTGCCCCGAAGGGGCGCGGGGAACTGCGCGACCAGCCACGATCCACCCGCAGGCGACGTGACGAGCTGTCAGCGGCGCACTCAGGCCGGCACCTGCCGGACATTGGCGTTGACCCAGTCGACGATGGACGCCGTCGTGGCCCCCGGAGTGAAGATCTCCGCCACGCCCAGCGCCTTGAGCGGAGCGATATCCGCCTCGGGGATGATGCCGCCCCCGAAGACCTTGATGTCCTCGGCGTCGCGCTCCCGCAGCAGCTCTATCACCTTGGCGAAGAGGGTGTTGTGCGCGCCGGAGAGGATGGACAGGCCGATCGCGTCGGCGTCCTCCTGGATCGCTGTGCCGACGACTTGCTCGGGCGTCTGGTGGAGCCCGGTGTAGATGACCTCCATGCCGGCGTCCCGCAGCGCACGCGCGATGACCTTGGCTCCGCGGTCATGGCCGTCGAGACCCGGCTTGGCCACCACCACGCGAATCGGACCGGTCACTCCCATCACTGCCTCCATGTACGACTGCCGTCACCGGCCGTAAGTGTGAACGAACGTTATCGCCAGCATCCCGCACGCGGCAGTTTCACGGTGGCGAGCGAGGGGGAAATCACACGTGGGACAATACGTTCGCTACGCACTGTGTCCGAATCCCCGCACCAGGCGGGCCGTCGGACCGGTCGTGAGGGAAGCCGTACCGAGGCCGCCGTACGGCCGCGCCGTACACCGCGCGTCACGGCAGGGCCCCACCGGCGGCGCCGGGCACGGCTCCCCATGAGGGCACACGGGGGTCAGAGCCGTCTCCTGCGTGCGGTTCGGGAGGTCGGCCGGATGGCCATGCCCTTTCCTTTCTCACTTCTCCGCTCCTCGGCCGAGGCCGTCCGGGCCACCGCGCTGGAGCTGGCGATCCTCGCCGGGCACGTGATCCTCTACCCGACGGGTCTCGCCCAGGAGCGCCGGCCGCCGCCCGTCCCGCCCGGCGCCCCGCCCGCCCGCGAGGGCCCGGACCCTCCGACCGGAGGGGCCGGAGCGGCCAGGGCTGCCGGTGACGTGCCCTCACCGCACCCGCCCGTACTGCTCCTGCACGGTTTCATCGACAACCGCTCCGTCTTCGTCCTGTTGCGCCGCTATCTACGCCAGCACGGCTGGCCGCAGGTGGAGTCCCTCAACTACTCGCCGCTGACCTGCGACATCCGCGCCGCCGCCGAGCTGCTGGGCCGTCATGTCGAGGAGCTCTGCGCACGGACGGGCTGCGGGCGGGTGGATGTCGTCGGGCACAGCCTGGGCGGGCTGATAGCCCGTTACTACGCGCAGCGGCTCGGCGGGGACGCCCGTATCCGCACCCTCGTCACGCTCGGCACGCCGCACGGCGGGACACGCGCGGTGCCGCTGCTTTCAGCACATCCCCTCGTTCGGCAGATGCGCCCGGATTCCCCCGTCATCACGGAGCTGACCCTGCCCGCGAAGGGCTGCCGGACGCGTTTCGTCAGCTTTTGGAGCGATCTCGACCAGTTGATGATCCCGGTGGAGACCGCCCGGCTCGACCACCCTGACCTGCACTGTCGCAGCGTGCGGGTCAGCGGGGTGGGCCATCTGGCGCTGCCGGTGCACTGCGGAGTGGCGGCCGGAATCCGGCAGGCGCTGGTGGCCGAGGAGGCGGCCACGGACGCGTCGGGAGCCGTTTCGGTTGCATGACCCGGACGTTTTTTCATCGAAAACAATTCGAACGCCGGGCCAAGGAATCGACTCCAGTCCACCGAAAGGCGGCTAAATGACCGGTCCTTGAGGCGGTAATAACCGCCGAAGATTGTGGCTGCCGCAAACCGCCGGGTACAGTCGCCGCTAATTCTCGTGATGCCTAGGCGAAAGAGAAGTTGGTGGTGAACGACCGTCACCCGTCGGGGAACTCCACTCCGACCGTCCCCGCTCCAGATGCCTCATACGCGCACAGCGCGACGTACGGGGAGCAGGCGGCACAACAGGGCTATGCCGGGTACGACGGCTACTCCACCGGTACGTTCCAGAACATCGGAATCGCCTACAGCGGCTACGAGGGCTACGACGCCGGGCATTCCGGGCAGTGGGACACCACGGGCCAGTGGAACACGACCGGCCAGTGGGACGTGAAGCCCGCGTACGGCAGCGCGTTCGGCGCCACTGACCCGTACGAGGCCGCAGGTTCAACGGGATCAACGAATTCAACGGGTTCGTACGCGACCACGGGGTCGTACGACGTCCCGGACGCGTACGGCGCCACCGGCACGTACGAGACCACCGGACAGTGGCAGACCGCCAACCAGTGGGACACCGGCGGCCACACCCAGACCTGGGACACCAGCCTCTACGCGGCGAACGGGCTGCACGAGCAGCAGACCGGGCAGTGGTCCACGGCCGCCTGGGGCGGCACGGGCGCGTACGGCGCGAGCAACGCCACCGGTTCGTACGAGGTGTACGGCACCAGCGGCTCGTACAACACCATCGGCGGCGCCGTCGGCAGCACCGACAGTCAGTGGGGCGACGCCGAGCAGTGGGACACCGGCGGCCACACCCAGACCTGGGACACGAGCGCCTACGCGACCGTGAGCGAAACCCATGAGGCCCATCAGGCCCCTCATGAGCAGCCGCACGAAGGCCGCCGTGAAACCGGTCCGGGCCCCGAGTCCGAACCTGAACCCGGGATCGCGCCGGAGGCAGGCCCCGGCCCCGGCCTCACCGAAGCGGCGCCCTCGGCGCACGAGCCGCTCGCCCATGAGACACATGAGACGCACGAGACGGCGGAATTCGAGGCGTTGGAGCTCGCCCCCTCCGCCGCCTCCACCCCTCTCCCCGGCCCCCGCCGCGACGGCGGAAGCCGCGGCCGGCGCCGCGGCGCCC
>NZ_JBHVHQ010000741.1:0-4359 GCF_042800135.1 Streptomyces sp. NPDC057654
GCTCGGACGGCGCCGGGTCCGTCCGTATCCCGGCGGGCTGGACCAACCTGGTCGGCGTCAAACCGCAGCGCGGCCGGATATCGACCTGGCCGGAACCTGAATCGTTCCGCGGCATCACCTGCTTCGGCCCGCTCGCCCGCACGGTCGCCGACGCAGCCCTCCTCCTGCACGTCGTGAGCGGCCGGCACCCCGGTGACCGGCACATTCCGCCCGCCGTGGACGTCCGCTCCGCGGTCACGCGCGACCCGGGGCGGCTGCGGATCGCACTGTCCTTCCGGCCCGCCTTCGCGGCGGTACGCCACCGGCTCGACCCGGCCGTACGGGCGCGAGTGCTGGACGTCGCGGAGCGGCTGGCCGCGCTCGGGCACGAGGTGGCGGAGGCGGATCCGCGGTACGGGCCGATCGGGCTGACCTTCGTGCCGCGCTCGACCGCGGGCGTACGGGAGTGGGCGGGGCGGGTGCCGCAGGCGCGGCTGCTGGATCCGCGTACGCGCGCCAACGCCCGTAACGGGCTGCTCCTCGGCGGCGGGGTGCAGCGGTTGGCGCGGGCGGCGGAGGACCCGTTGCGGCGCAGGGTCGGGGAGATCTTCCGGCGGTACGACGTGGTGCTGACGCCGACGACGGCCGCGCCGCCGCTGCGGGTCGGGGCCCTGTCCGGGCTCGGCAGCTGGCGTACGGACGAGGCGATGATCACGGCGTGCCCGTACAACTGGCCGTGGAACGTGCTGGGCTGGCCTGGCGTCAGCGTGCCCGCCGGGTTCGTACGGGCGGCGGGGGGTGGTGAGGAGTTGCCGGTCGGCGCGCAGTTCCTCGGCCCGGCGGACAGTGAACCCCTGCTGATCTCGCTCGCGGCCCAACTGGAGGCGGATCAGCGGTGGTACGAGCGGTGGCCGCCGGGGTGTGGGGCCAGGACGTAGAGCCCCTTGCGCAGAGCCCCTTGTGCCGAGCCCCTTGCGCAGGGCCCTTTACGTCGAACCCCTTACGTCGAACCCCTTGCGTCGAACCCCTTACGTCGAGCCCTCGCGCTCCGCTACGGACCGCGTGAAAAGCGCCCAATCCTCCCCCGCCAATGGGGTCATGACGGCACGCCAGCCCTCCGCCGCCTCCGCCCCGGCCGCGCCCACCGCCTCCGTCAGCGCCTCGGCGAACAGCTCGCGCTGCCGCTCGTGCAGCTCGCGTTCCAGCTCCTCGCCGCGCGTCGTGAGGTGCAGTTCCTTGCGTCGGCGGTCGTCCCCTCCGGGCGCTACGCGCACCATCTCCACTACGGAGCGAGCACGTCCAACTCGGCCATGGCCCCGACCGTGATCTCGCGCGTCAGCTCCTCCGCACGGGCGGCGTCGCGTTCCCGTACGGCCTCGGCGACGCGGACATGCAGGGTGACGGCGGCCGGGTCCGGGTCCGTGAACATCACGTGGTGGTGGGTGCGCCCGGTGAGAACCTCGGCCACGACGTCGCCGAGGCGGGCGAACATCTCGTTGCCGGACGCGTTGAGGACCACCCGGTGAAAGGCGGTGTCGTGCACGAGGTAGGCGTCGAGCTGCTGGCCGCGCGAGGTCTCCACCATGCCGAGCGCGTGCCGTGTGAGCGCCGCGCACTGCTCGGGG
This sequence comes from Streptomyces sp. NPDC057654, assembly GCF_042800135.1. Taxonomy (NCBI): domain Bacteria; kingdom Bacillati; phylum Actinomycetota; class Actinomycetes; order Kitasatosporales; family Streptomycetaceae; genus Streptomyces; species Streptomyces sp. NPDC057654. Next base: position 1,605 of record NZ_JBHVHQ010000741.1, read on the forward strand.
GTGGCGAGGGCGGCGGCGAGGCCGGCCGCGACGGGTTCCACGGCGGAGCGCAGCACGGTGAGTGAGCGGAGCTGCCGCGGCCGGTCGGCCCCGGCCAGCCGCCAGCGGATGACCTGCGGGTCGTAGACGTTCCACTCCTCGGTGGGGCGTACGGTCACGCCGACCCGGCGCCGCGAGGCGACCAGGTGCATGGACTCCAGGACGCGGATCGCCTCCCGTATGACGGTCCGGGAGACGTCGAAGCGCCGCTCCAGCTCGTCCGTGCGCAGGACCGTGCCCGGCGGGTACTCGCCCGCGGTGATCGCGGGGCCGAGGCTGGAGAGCACGCGTTCGTGCAGCCCGCGCATCCCCTGCGTACTACCAGGCGGTATCCCCTGCGTGTCCATGTGCTCAGCCTACGGGCCGCTTCGTATGCGGCCCCGGCGGAATATTAAGTATGACGTTTGCGTCACAAGCTCTTGAATACGTCGTACGTATGGGTTTCAGTGAGGCGACGTACGACGTACGGATGTCGTTGCGAGGCCGTACCGATGTCAGCGAAGACAGCGCACACAGCACAGCGGACAGTGAGGTCCACATGAGCACCCGCACCCCCCACGTGGTTGTCGTGATGGGAGTGGCCGGCACCGGGAAGACCACGATCGGCCCCCTGGTGGCGGCCGAGCTCGGGGTGCCCTACGCCGAAGGCGACGACTTCCACCCGCCCGCCAACATCGCCAAGATGTCGGCCGGCACCCCCCTGGACGACGACGACCGCTGGCCGTGGCTCGACGCGATCGGCGCGTGGGCGCACCGCCGGGCGGGGCAGGGCGGCGTGGTGAGCAGTTCCGCCCTCAAGCGCGCGTACCGCGACCGGCTGCGGGCCGCCGCCCCCGATGTCGTCTTCCTCCACCTCACGGGCGACCGCGAACTGATCGAGAGCCGGATGGCGGAGCGCAAGGGGCATTTCATGCCGACGGCGCTGCTGGATTCGCAGTTCGCCACGTTGCAGCCGCTGGGGGCGGATGAGGCGGGTGTGGCGGTGGATGTGGCCGGTACGCCGGAGGAGATCGCGGAACGGGCGGCGGGGGCGCTGCGGTCCATGGCTGTAGCCGGATAGCACCGAACCGATGGCAGGGGCCGGGAGCGAACCGTCCCCCAGCTGGATCAGAACGACCTATAGACAGATAGACAGACAGATAGACAGATAGAAAGACGTTAGGAACGCCGTGACTCATCTCAGCGTCGAGATGCTGGCAGTGGACGCAGCGGCGCCGATCACCTCGGCAGGCCACGCGCAGCTGGGCATCGCCGTACTGGCCGGAATCGCGGCCATCGTCCTGCTGATCACCAAGTTCAAGCTGCACGCCTTCCTCTCCCTGACCATCGGCTCGCTGGTGCTGGGGGCGGTGGCGGGCGCGCCGCTGGACAAGGCGATCGCCGGATTCACGACGGGCATCGGCTCCACGGTCGCGGGTACGGGCGTCCTCATCGCGCTGGGCGCGATCCTGGGCAAGCTGCTGGCGGACTCCGGGGGCGCGGACCAGATCGTCGACACGATCCTCGCGAAGTCGAGCGGGCGCGCGCTGCCCTGGGCGATGGTGCTGATCGCGGGCGTCATCGGGCTGCCGCTGTTCTTCGAGGTCGGCATCGTGCTGCTGATCCCGGTGGTGCTGCTGGTGGCCAAACGCGGCAACTACTCGCTGATGCGCATCGGCATTCCCGCGCTCGCGGGCCTGTCGGTCATGCACGGTTTCATTCCGCCGCACCCGGGCCCGCTGGCGGCGATCGACGCCATCGACGCCAACCTCGGCGTGACGCTGGCCCTGGGCGTCATCATCGCCATCCCGACGGCGATCATCGCGGGCCCGGTCTTCGCGCGCTACGCCGCGCGCTGGGTCGACATCACCCCGCCCGAGGGCCTGACTCCGCAGCGCGCCTCGGAGAACCTGGACCGCCGCCCGAGCTTCGGCGCGACGGTCTCGACCGTGCTGCTGCCGGTCGTGCTGATGCTGGCGAAGGCCCTGGTCGACATCGTCGTGGACAACCCGTCGAACCACCTCCAGCGCGTCACCGACGTCGTCGGCTCCCCACTGATCGCGCTGCTCGCCGCCGTGATCGTCGGCATGTTCACCCTCGGCCGCGCGGCGGGCTTCGGCCGCGACCGCATCGCGACGACGGTGGAGAAGTCCCTTGCGCCCATCGCGGGCATCCTGCTGATCGTCGGCGCGGGCGGCGGCTTCAAGCAGACGCTGATCGACGTGGGCGTCGGCGAGATGATCCTGGACATCTCCAAGGACTGGAACATCTCCGCCCTCCTGCTGGCCTGGCTCATCGCCGTGGCCATCCGCCTCGCCACCGGCTCCGCCACCGTCGCCACCATCTCGGCCGCCGGCCTCGTAGCCCCCCTCGCCGCCGACATGTCCACCACCCACACCGCCCTCCTCGTCCTCGCCGTCGGCACCGGCTCCCTCTTCTTCAGCCACGTCAACGACGCGGGCTTCTGGATGGTGAAGGAGTACTTCGGCATGAACGTCGGCCAGACCGTCAAGACGTGGTCCCTGATGGAGACGATCATCTCGGTGGTGGGGATCGTGTTCGTGCTGCTGTTGTCGCTGGTGTTGTAGGGGCGGTACGGGCGTAAAGGGCGTACGGGCGGTACGGGCCGACGCCGACGCGGCCCCGCCGAGAGATCCGCACGGCGGGGCCGGTGGTGTGGCGCATTTATAAGGCGGCCAACAAATCAGTTTTTAAACGGGGTTTGTTGGGGGGGGTT
>NZ_JBHVHQ010000742.1:0-4351 GCF_042800135.1 Streptomyces sp. NPDC057654
TGCCGCCGCTGACCCGGCCGTACGGGCACCCGGTCCAGGTACGTGGTGTAGCCGACCAGGTCGTCGGCGGCCGCCAGCTCGCCGCGGGCCTCCGGCGTCAGCCACAGCGGCCCGGCCGGGCCGAGGCCCACGACCACGACCTCGCCGTCCTGCGCGACGGGCGCCGCATCGATCCTGCTGGGCAGCACGGCCACCGCGAAGTACGGCACCGACTCCGGATCCACGTCCGCCAGCCGGCCCGTACGCTCCCCGCTCATCGTCGCCCGCTCCACGTACCGCGCCTCGGGGAGCCGGCCCGAGCGCTCCAGCGCGCCCTTCACCGCGGGGAATGTCCGCCCCAGCTTCATCACCACCGCGGAGTCCGTCGAGGCGAGGCGCGCCGCCAGCTCCTCCTCGGGCAGCGTGCCCGGCAGGATGGTCAGCACCTCCTCGCCCTCCACCAGCGGCTCGCCGAGCCGGGCGGCGGCCGCGCTGACCGACGTGACGCCGGGGACGACCTCGGTCGGATAGCGGTCGGCGAGCCGCTTGTGCATGTGCATGTACGAGCCGTAGAACAGCGGGTCGCCCTCGGCGAGCACGGCGACGGTGCGCCCCGCGTCCAGGTGCGCGGCCAGCCGGGCCGCCGACCGCTCGTAGAACTCCTCCATCGCGCCCCGGTAGCCGCCCGGATGGTCGGTGCCCTCCGTGGTGACCGGGTAGACCAGCGGCTCCTCGATGTGGTCGGCGCGCAGATGGCGCTCGGCGATCGAGCGCGCGATGGAGCGGCCGTGCCGGGCGCTGTGGTACGCGACGACGTCGGCCGCGCCGATGACCTCCACGGCCCGTACGGTCATCAGCGACGGGTCGCCGGGGCCGAGCCCGACCCCGTAGAGCCGGCCGGTGGTCTGCTGCTCGCTCACTCTTCCTCGCTCGCTATCGCGTTGATCGCCGCCGCCGCCATGGCGCTGCCGCCGCGCCGCCCCCGCACCACCAGGTGCTCCAGGCCCGACGGGTGGGCGGCCAGCGCCTCCTTGGACTCCGCGGCGCCGATGAAGCCGACCGGTATGCCGATGACGGCGGCCGGGCGCGGTGCTCCCGCCCCTCCTTCGTCCACCATTTCCAGCAGCCGGAACAGCGCGGTCGGCGCGTTGCCCACCGCCACCACCGCGCCGTCGAGCCTCTCGCGCCACAGCTCCAGGGCGGCGGCGCTGCGCGTGGTGCCCAGCTCCTTCGCCAGGTCCGGCACGGACGGGTCGGCGAGGGTGCAGATCACCTCGTTGTCCGCGGGCAGCCGCTTGCGGGTGACGCCGCTGGCGACCATGTTGGCGTCGCACAGGATGGGCGCCCCGGCGCGCAGCGCCTCGCGGGCGCGGGCGACGACGCCGGGGGAGTAGGCGAGATCACGGACGAGATCGGTCATCCCGCAGGCGTGGATCATCCGCACCGCTACCTGGGCGACGTCGGGCGGCAGAGCGCCGAGGTCCGCCTCCGCGCGGATGGTGGCAAAGGACTGGCGGTAGATGGCCGCCCCGTCCTTCTCGTAGTCGAACACTGTTCCTCACATGCTGGGATCCTGGGGATCGCTTACTGGGTGTGCTGGGTGTGCTGAGTCAGGTGGGTTTGGTGGGTTTTGGGTGTGCGGTGTCGGGCCGGACGCACGCTACGCGGTGCGCGCCGCCGCCACCGCCTCGGCCAGTCGCGGCCCTGACACGACGAGCTCGGCCGGTCCGTCGCCCGGTACGGGCCGTACGGTGACCCGGTAGCCGTCGCCCGTCGCCAGGACGTCGACCCAGTCGCCGCCGGGGTGGCCGCAGCGCCGCTCGCACCCCGACCAGTACACCGGGAGCCCGCCGCCGCTCCGCCCGGAGAGGGCCGCCGCCGCGTCGGCCCGTACGTCCGCGAGGGACTTCGCACATCCGGGCCGGCCCGCGCAGGCCCCTGCTCCGTGCCAGGGCGATGCCTCGCTGGTGACGAAACCGGCGTCCGCCAGCGCCGCCAGCCGTGCCGGGGCGGCGGCCCGCAGGCCGGGGAGGACGATGCCGCGCCAGGGCGTCACGCGCAGCTCGCCGTTCCCGTCCTGAGCGGCCGTCTCGATGAGCAGTTCCCACTGGGCGACGGTCATCCGGCCGAGCGGCGCCGCCACCGAGAGGGCGTACGTGCCGCCGTACGGGTCGGGGACGAGGCCGGGGGCGGGCGGTGCGCCGAGCGGTGGCGCGGTGTGGGGGAGCGGGGTGCTGCCGATGCCTGCGGCGGCGAGGCGCGCGGCCAAGCCGCTGGTGCGCGGGCGGTGGTCCTGGGGAAGGTCGGTGACGCGCCAGGCGTCGGTGCCGCTGCCGTCGCGTGCGCTCAGGAATTCATGGGCCGCCAGCACGGCGGCTCGGGGGGCGTCTTCGGCGGCCAGTTCGAGGGCCGGGCCGCCCGCGCCGTAGCCGAGGGTCGTACGACCGTCCTGACCTGCGATCAATGTCACATCGGGGAGGAGCGCGGCCACGTCGCCGCGGCCGTCGTCGAGGCCGAAGAGGAAGCGGCCCGAGAGCCGGGCGGTGTCCGGGTCCGCGCACAGCAGCGCGTCCAGCTCGCGGGCCCAGGTCTGTACGTCCGCGTGCCCGGCGCCGTCGAGTCCGGCGAGGGGGGATGCCGCGATGTTGCGTACGCGCTCGTGCCGGTCGGAGGGGAGCAGGCCGGCCATGCGCAGCCGGACCGCCAGTGCCGCCCCGCGGTCGGGGGCGAGGCCGCGCACCTGGACGTTGCCGCGCGAGGTGAGGTCGAGACAGCCGTCGCCGAGCTCCGTCGCGAGGTGGGCCAGCGCCGTTGCCTGACGAGTCGTCAGGAGTCCGGCGGGGATGCGGATACGGGCCAGGGCGCCGTCCGCGGCGGGGTGCGGGCGCAGCGCGCCGGGGCATGCGTCGTCGCCGTGCCGGGCGGTGGGCCGGGCCCCTGGCGGGGTGGGTGCGGGGGCGAAGGGCATGGCCGCGAGCATACCGAGGCGTTCCACTTGGGTGGGTGCCGGTGTTTCTCGCGGTGCCCTGCCCCGGACCCCGGTCCTCAAACGCCGGACGGGCTGGGTGGGGCTGCTGTGCGTCCTCGGCCGCCGCGACGGTGCTCTGTCCTCAAGCGCCGGACGGGCTGGATGGGCCGGATTGGGCTGCTGTGCGTCCTCGGCCAGGCGGCGGGATGGGGTTGCGGTCTTTGTCCTCAAACGCCGGACGGGCTGGTTTGGGCTGAAGGGCGTCCTCGGCGCTGGGCGGGTGCTGGGTAGCTCCGCAGCTCGGAAGGTATAGCGCTTACTATGCTCACCGGCGGATCATTCGGTCCGCCGGACGCCAGCGACGGCGCCAGGGGAGGAAGCCGGTGAGACTCCGGCACGGTCCCGCCACTGTGAGCACGGCAGCGATGCCGGGCGAGTCAGGAACTCCCGCCGTCCTCCCACCGCCCGGGGCGCGGACCCCGAGGAAGGCTTGCCGCCGCATGCGCATGTTCCGGCTCCGCGCGCCCCGGACGTACCCGCTGTCCGCCCGCCGCTCCGCCGCGGGCTCCCGTACCCCCAGCCGCCGGGCCCCCTCGGCCACCCGGCCCGGAACGACTACGCGAGGCGAGTTCCAGTGATCCTGCTGCTGTCGACGTCCGACACCGACCTGCTCAGCGCGCGCGCCGCCGACGGGCCCGTGCCCTACCGGCTCGCCAACCCGGCCCGACTCGACCTGAGCGAGCTGCCCGGCCTCCTCGACGGCGTCCAGCTCGTCGTCGTACGGCTGCTCGGCGGCGTACGCGCCTGGCAGGAAGGGCTCGACACCCTGCTCGCCGGGGACCGGCCCGTGGTGGTCCTCACCGGCGAACAGGCCCCCGACGCCCAGCTGATGGAGGCGTCCACCGTCCCCGTCGGCATCGCCGCCGAGGCGCACGCCTACCTCGCGCACGGCGGGCCCGCCAACCTGGAGCAGCTCGCGCGCTTCCTCTCCGACACCGTGCTGCTCACCGGCCACGGCTTCGAGGCGCCCGCGCCCGCCCCCACCTGGGGCCCGCTGGAGCGCACCCCCCGGCCCGACGCGAGCGGCCCGCGCATCGCCGTGCTCTACTACCGCGCCCACCACATGAGCGGCAACACCGCCTTCGTCGAGGCCCTGTGCCAGGCCGTCGAGGACGCGGGCGGCACGCCCATGCCGCTGTTCGTCGCGTCCCTGCGCGCGCCCGAGGCCGAGCTGGTCGACGCGCTCGGCGCGGCCGACGCCGTCATCACGACCGTCCTCGCGGCCGGCGGCACCAAGCCCGCCGAGGCGTCCGCGGGCGGCGACGACGAGTCGTGGGACGCGGGCGCGCTCGCCGCCCTCGATGTGCCCATCCTCCAGGCGCTGTGCCTGACCGGGCCGCGTAC
>NZ_JBHVHQ010000743.1:0-4344 GCF_042800135.1 Streptomyces sp. NPDC057654
GCTCCGTAGCCCCATCGCCGTTCCACCGCCCAGTTCCCCGCGCGCCCCGGCTTTTCCGCGCCCGTCCGCCCCGGTACGGGCTCGTGACGCGAAGTCGTTCCTGAGGCGTGCCACCCCATTGAGGGAAGGTCCTCTCGAATGACCCGCTCCGAACGCCCCACCCGCACGCCCCGCTCCCGACCTTCCGGCGGCCGCCCCTCCGGCGGTCGTCCGTCCGGCGGCCGTCCCTCCGGCAGCCGCCAGCCGAACCGGCGCCCGGCCGCGTCCGAGGGCGGCGAGTTCGCGATGCCCGTCAGCACCACCCCGGCGCTCCCGCCCGTGGAGACCTTCGCCGAGATGGACATGCCCGCCGGCCTGCTCGCCACGCTGGACCGGGAGGGCGTCACCGAGCCGTTCCCGATCCAGGCCGCCACGCTGCCCAACGCGCTGCACGGCCGGGACGTCCTGGGCCGCGGCCGTACGGGCTCCGGCAAGACCCTCGCCTTCGGGCTGGCGCTGCTGTCCCGCACCGCCGGCCGGCGCGCCGAGTCCAAGCGCCCGCTGGCGCTCGTGCTCGTCCCCACCCGCGAGCTCGCGCAGCAGGTCACGGACGCGCTCGCGCCGTACGCCACCGCCGTCAACCTGCGGCTGACCACGGTGGTCGGCGGCATGTCGATCGGCCGCCAGGCGAACAGTCTCGCGCGCGGCGCCGAGGTGCTGATCGCCACCCCCGGCCGCCTCGCGGACCTCATCCAGCGCGGCGACTGCGCGCTCGGCGACGTGGCCATCACGGTCCTCGACGAGGCCGACCAGATGGCCGACATGGGCTTCCTGCCGCAGGTCACCCGGCTCCTGGACCAGGTGCGGCCGGACGGCCAGCGGATGCTGTTCTCCGCGACGCTGGACCGCAACGTCGACCGGCTCGTACGCCGCTTCCTGAACGACCCCGTGACGCACTCCGTCGACGCCTCCGTCGGCGCGGTCTCCACCATGGAGCACCACCTGCTGCACGTCTCGGACGACGACAAGCGCGACGCCGTGACCCGGATCGCCGCCCGCGAGGGCCGCGTGATCATGTTCGTGGACACCAAGCGCGGCGCGGACCGGCTGGTCAAGCGGCTGCTGGCGAGCGGCGTACGGGCCGCGGCGCTGCACGGCGGCAAGAGCCAGCCGCAGCGCAACCGCACCCTGGACCAGTTCCGCACCGAGCAGGTCACGGCGCTCATCGCGACCAACGTCGCCGCCCGCGGCATCCACATCGACGGCCTCGACCTCGTCGTGAACGTGGACCCGCCCGTCGACCACAAGGACTATCTGCACCGCGGCGGCCGCACGGCGCGCGCGGGCGAGTCCGGCACCGTCGTCACGCTCGTCCTGCCGGAGCAGCGGCGCGAGATGAGCCGGATGATGGTCACGGCGAAGATCAGTCCGCAGGTCGCGAAGGTGGGCCCGGAGGACGCCGAGCTGGTGCGCATCACGGGGGCGCGCGTGCCCAGCGGCGTCCCGGTCGTCATCACGCCGCCGGCGCCGACGCAGCCCCAGGGCGGCAAGCCGAAGTCGCGGTCCTCGCGGTCCTCCCGGCCGGGTACGGGCTCCGGGGGCGGCGCCGGTGCGGGGTCGGGGTCCGGCTCCGGTTCCGGCGGCCGTGGCCGGGGCAGCCGCGGCGGTCGCGGCCGTACGTTCCAGGGCTCGGGATCGGGTACGGGGACGGGTGCGGGTTCCGGCGGCGGACGCGGCGGTAGCGGGCGCGGCGGCAGCGGCAGCGCCGGCGGCGGTAACGGCGGGTCGGGACGTGGGCGGGGACGGACTTCGGCGGCCTGACGGTCGGCGGCCTTCTTTCCCTCGTCCCCTCGTCCCCTCGTCCCCTCGTCTTTCTTCGCTGAAGTGAGGTGGGCGGGGCGCGCGGTGTGGTGGCGCGCTCGGCTCTCCTGACGCGTGCGCCGGTACGGGCCGCTCGCGCGCTCCCCATCGCACGCCCTGACCAGCGCGTACGCCCGTAACTCACCTCGATCCGCCGTCGACGGCCCCGTTTGGCGGGGGCGGGCGGCGGCCACCCGATTGGACGAGCAGCGGTCGCCGGGACCGGCGGCGGCCGGAAGCCTGGGAGAGGCGCCGCGCGGGACGGACCGGTCAGGAGAGAACGGTGGTGGGGAAGCGAGGCACCGGAGGCCGGGGGAGCCGGGGAAGCCGTGGGGGAAGCGGTCGGGAACGTCGGGGCACGCCTGCGGGAGTGTCCGGGCGCGCACCGACGCGGACGTCCGCGGACGGTCTCTCCCACCGTGCCGTGATCGCCAACCGCCTGGCGCTCTGGCTGCCCGCCGTGCTCATCGTCGGCGGTGTCCTCTTCGACGTGCTGACCCCGCCGAAGTACACCGGGGCCCCCTTCCTGTCGGCCGCCCCGCTGGTCGCGGCCCCGCTCTTCGGGCGGCGCGGCACGGCGGCCGTCGCGGTGGCGGCCGTGGCCGCCGCGGCGGGGACCAACGCGTACCACCGGGCGGTGAACTCCTTCGAGACCGCCACCAAGACCGCGACCGTCCTGACCGTCGCCATCCTCGCGCTCGGCATCAACCGCATCGTGCGCCGCAGCGACCAGCAGCTGGAGTCCGCGCGCGGCATCGCGGAGGCGGCCCAGCGCGCCGTGCTGCCGACGCCCCCGGCCCGTATCGGCGCGGAGCTGTGCGTCGCGGCGCGCTATGTGGCGGCGCAGGCGGACGCCCGTATCGGCGGCGACCTGTACGCGGTGCAGGACACCCCGCACGGCGTACGCGTCATCGTCGGCGACGTCCGGGGCAAGGGCCTGGAGGCGGTCGAGGCGGTCGCCGTGGTGATCGGCGCGTTCCGGGAGGCGGCGGAGCAGGAGGCGACCCTGGAGGCGCTCGCGACGCGGCTGGAGCGGGCGCTGAGGCGGGAGGGGGCGAGACGGGAGGGGCTGGACCAGTTCGAGGGGTTTACGACGGCCGTGCTGGCTGAGGTGGCGGTGACGGGGCCGGAGCCGGCAGCGGGGGCGGTGCCGGCTTCGGACGGCGCGGTGCTGCGCGTCGTGAACCGCGGCCATCCGCCGCCGCTGCTGCTGTACGCGGACGGCACGGCGGTGGAGGCGTCCCCCCAGGTGCCGGCGCTGCCGCTGGGCATGGGCGACCTGGGCGTATGGCCGGACCGTGTGGAGGTATGGGACTTCCCGGCGGGGACGACGCTGCTGCTGTTCACGGACGGCGTGACGGAGGCCAGGGACGAGCGGGGCGTCTTCTACGATCCGCGGGCCCGGCTGAACGGGCGGCTGTTCGACGGGCCGGACATGCTGCTGGAGGAGCTCGCGGCGGACGTCGCGCTGCATACGGGCGGAGGGACGTCGGACGATATGGCGCTGCTGGCGATCCGGCGGGGTGGGAACGGGAGCGGGGCCGGGGCGGCCGTCGGGGACGAGGACGGGGAACACGGTGCGTAGTGGATCTTGATCCCTGTGCATAACGACTGGTGCACGATCGCCGCCGAGGGGTTTCGTCCGGCGCGGCGACTCGACCGCTTTCGCCGACGCGTGTCCATAAAGTCCTCACCAAGGCCTGCGCGGATTACGGGCAACAGCTTGGTATCCGGGTCTCGCTTCTATTAACGTTCGATAACGCAGCGCGGTCGTCACAACCGCCGCAAGAGGCGGCACCGTGCGCCTTCGCCGAATCCCGCAGGCACCAGCAACACCGGCAACACCGTACGTACGTCAGCACCATCGGCAGCACCGGCAACACGAGGCACCAGGGAACCGGGGAACCACCAACCTTGGGGTGAGTCGGACGCCTTCGCGAGAAGGGGCCCGTAGGAGACCTTCCTGCTCCGAACCCGTCAGCTAACCCGGTAGGCGAGAAGGAAGGAAAGGAGTGCGCTCCCGTGGCGTCCAACAAGCCTGCCCTCGACGAGCCGATGTACGACGCGCAGTACGAGTACGAGTACGAGCCGACGCGTGCTCTGCCGTTCGAGCCCTCGTACGGACTTGCCTCCGGTATCGGGACCGTTGAGGCCGATCCGGTCCCTGACGCCGACGCCGACGCCGACACTGACGCCGACATCGCCGCGGACTTCGAAGCGGATCTGGAAGCGGATCCGGAAGAGGGCCCCGCGGGCCCGGTCCGCGGCAAGCACCGGGTCGGCAAGCAGCGCGGCGGCACGATGGCCCGTAGCGGGGCGGTGCTCGGCGTCGGCGTCATCGCGGCGGTCGGCGCGGGCGGCATGGCGAGCGCCCAGGACCGCCCGGCGCCGCCGATATCCGTGCCCGACCTGGCGCATCTGGCCGATCAGATGGGCGAGTTGCCGGGGAAGCTGCCGGGCATCGGCTCGCTCGTAGCGGATGACTCCGCTCCGGAGACGGCAGAG
>NZ_JBHVHQ010000744.1:0-4337 GCF_042800135.1 Streptomyces sp. NPDC057654
TGCCCGTACTGGCCGTTGAACGACACCTTGTCCGTGGCGCCGCGCTGGTACTCGGCGGCCACCGGGTGGCTCTCGGTGATCCCCGGTATCCGGTTCTTCTGGCTCTCGCGCTGACCCGGCGTCATTTCGCTCTCGTCGTGGCCGGCGCCCTTGCGCTCGTAGCCCGCGATCGCCGCAGGCGTCGTCAGCTTGTACTTCTTGCCCTCGTCCGAGCCGAGCCCCTTGGAACCGGAGTCGGAGTCGGAGGAATCAGAGGAACCAGAGGAATCGGAGTCGGAGGAGCCCGAGCTGCTGCCCTTGTCCTTGCCCTTCGCCTCGCTGCCGCCCTTGTCGTCGTCACCGTCGTTCAGCAGGACGATGCCGCCGACGATGGCCGCCACCACGACGACCGCGCCGACGGCCAGGGCTATCGCCTTGCCCTTGTTCCGGCCGCCGCCCGGAGGCTGCTGGTACGGGCCCGGCATGCTCGGCTGTCCGTACGGGGCCTGCGGGGGCTGGCCATACGGGCCCGGCTGCTGCGGCTGGCCGTACGGCGGGGGCGGCGGCTGCTGTCCGTACGCGGGCGCCTGCTGCGGCGGGGGCGGCGGAGTCGCGCCCTCCTGCGGCGGGTAGCCGTAACCCGGCTGCTGCGCGTAGGGGTTGGGCTGCTGAGGAGGCTGCTGGCCGCCTCCGTACGGATTGGGCTGCCCACCCCCGTACGGACCGGGCTGCTGCGGCGGCGGCTGGTTGAAGCTCATCTGATTCCCCGTATGGATTGACGCAGGTGGTTATTTGATCTCGACGCGCGTATCGGCGCGGACCTGGGCGCTGAGCTCGCCGAACGTGTCGAGCGGCACCTCGCTGATCGCGGATGCCGTGTGCGAGTGGACCAGGATGCCCACGGTGGTGTGATCGGCCCAGACGCAGTTGGGCATCGTCGTGGCCTTGTCGCCGGCCGCCACGTCCTTGCCCGTCGAGTACGTGACCTTCTGGCACTTCAGGACGGCGTCGCCGTCGAGGCCGGCGGGGGAGAGGCGCGTCGGGCTGCCCTTGAACTCCGACTTCACGCTGACCTCCGACCCGGGGCTCCTGCCCGCGGCGGACGCCATGGAGGCGAAGTACCGGTCCACCGTCTTCTCGGGGTCTGCCACGTCCCCGTAGACGCCGGTGAACTTGAGCCACTTGCGGCCGAGGTTCTCGCCGCCCTGGTAGCTGGCGGCGACGCCCCGCGCCTTCGACACGCCCAGCTTCTCGAAGACCGACAGGAAGGCGGCGCTGGGCGCGTTCTTCGCCTCGCTGCCCGACTCCTTCTTGAGGCTGTCGGCCACGGTCTCCGGCGCCGTCAGCCGGTACTTCTTGCCCTCGTACTTCTCGGCACCGGATTTATCGGACTTCTTCCCGCTGCCCGCCGTGGCGCCCGCGCGGCCCTCGGTCTCGCCGTCGCCGCTGTTCAGCAGGACGACGCCGCCGACGATCGCCGCGACCACGACGGCCGCGCCGGCGGCCAGAGCCACCGTCCGGCCCTTCCTGCCGCCGGCGGCAGGCTGCCGCCGGAGGTCAGGCTGGTCCGACGGTCTCGGCTGGCTCTCGCTCATCGTTGTTCTCACTTCTTGCACGTGACAGATGGGCCTCATCCTCCCCGACGGCTTACACGGCCTTTACCGCGGGGCGGTAACTGGTTCGTAACGGCGCACCCGCGGCCCGTAGAATCGGCCCGTGACCGATAACACTCAGCAGCGCCCCGACAGCGGGCCGAACAGCACCCCTGAACTGCCGACCCAGTACGCGCCGGCCGACGTAGAGGGGAAGCTGTACGAGCGCTGGGTAGAACGCGGTTACTTCGAGGCGGACGCGAAGAGCGACAAGCCGCCGTACACGGTCGTCATCCCGCCGCCCAACGTCACCGGCTCCCTCCACCTCGGCCACGCCTTCGAGCACACGCTGATCGACGCCCTCACCCGCCGCAAGCGCATGCAGGGCTTCGAGACGCTGTGGCAGCCCGGCATGGACCACGCCGGCATCGCCACGCAGAACGTCGTGGAGCGCGAGCTGGCCAAGGAGGGCAAGTCCCGGCACGACCTCGGGCGCGAGGCGTTCGTCGAGCGCGTGTGGCAGTGGAAGGGCGAGTCCGGCGGCCAGATCTCCGGCCAGATGCGCCGCCTCGGCGAGGGCGTCGCCTGGGGGCGCGAGCGCTTCACCATGGACGAGGGCCTCTCCACGGCCGTCCAGACGATCTTCAAGCGGCTCTACGAGGACGAGCTGATCTACCGCGCCGAGCGCATCATCAACTGGTGCCCGCGCTGCCTGACCGCGATCTCCGACATCGAGGTCGAGTACCAGGACGACGACGGCGAGCTGGTCTCCATCCGCTACGGCGAGGGCGAGAACGCCATCGTCGTGGCGACGACCCGCGCCGAGACGATGCTCGGCGACACCGCCGTCGCCGTCCACCCGGACGACGACCGCTACCGCCACCTGGTCGGCACGGAGATCGAGCTGCCGCTCACCGGCCGCCGCATCCCGATCGTCGCCGACGAGCACGTCGACCCGGAGTTCGGCACGGGCGCCGTCAAGGTCACCCCGGCCCACGACCCGAACGACTTCGAGATCGGCCGCCGCCACGACCTGCCGAACCTCGCCGTCCTCGACGAGCGCGGCGTGATCACCGCCCCCGGCCCGTTCGAGGGCCTGGACCGCTTCGAGGCCCGCAGCGCCATCGTCGGCGCGCTGCGCGCCGACGGCCGGATCGTCGCGGAGAAGCGCCCGTACACCCACTCGGTCGGCCACTGCTCGCGCTGCAAGACGACGATCGAGCCGCGGCTGTCCATGCAGTGGTGGGTCAAGGTCGGCCCGCTCGCCGAGGCCGCCGGCAAGGCCGTCCGCGACGGCGAGGTGAAGATCCACCCGCAGGAGATGGAGTCCCGCTACTTCGGCTGGGTCGACAACCTCCACGACTGGTGCATCTCCCGGCAGCTGTGGTGGGGCCACCGCATCCCCGTCTGGTACGGGCCGAACGGCGAGATGGTCTGCGTCGGCCCCGGCGAGGAGGCGCCGTCCGGCGAGGGCTGGCACCAGGAGACGGACGTCCTGGACACCTGGTTCTCCTCCGGGCTGTGGCCGTTCTCCACGCTCGGCTGGCCCGAGAAGACCGAGAGCGTCGAGAAGTTCTACCCGAACTCGGTCCTGGTCACCGGCTACGACATCCTGTTCTTCTGGGTCGTGCGGATGATGATGTTCGGCCTGTACGCGATGGACGGCACGCCGCCGTTCCGTACGGTCGTGCTGCACGGCATGGTCCGCGACGAGCGCGGCAAGAAGATGTCGAAGTCCTTCGGCAACGCGGTGAACCCGCTGGACTGGATGGACAAGTACGGCTCCGACGCCGTCCGCTTCACGCTGGCCCGCGGCGCCAACCCCGGCACGGACGTGCCGATCGGCGAGGACTGGGTGCAGGGGTCCCGCAACTTCGCCAACAAGATCTGGAACGCCACGCGCTTCGCGCTGATGAACGGCGCGACCGTCGAAGGCGACCTGCCGCCCGTCGAGCAGCTGTCGGCGCCGGACCGGTGGATCCTCTCCCGGCTGGGCACCGTCGTCGCCGAGGTGGACGCCTACTACGACGACTACCAGTTCGCGAAGGTCTCGGACTCCCTCTTCCACTTCGCGTGGGACGAGGTCTTCGACTGGTACGTGGAGATGTCCAAGACCACCTTCCAGGCCGGCGGTCCGGCGGCCGACGTCTCGCGGCGCGTGCTGGGCGAGGTGCTGGACGTCACGCTGCGGCTGCTGCACCCGATCGTCCCGTTCGTCACCGAGTCGCTGTGGACCGCGCTGACCGGGCGCGAGTCGATCGTCGTCGCCGACTGGCCCGCCGACTCCGGTTTCCGGGACAAGGCGGCCGAGCAGGAGATCGCGCTCGTCCAGCAGGTCGTCACGGAGGTCCGCCGGTTCCGCGCCGACCAGGGCCTCCAGCCGGGGCAGAAGGTCCCGGCGCGGCTGGAGCTGGCGGGGACGGCGCTGGTCGCGCACGAGGCGGCGATGCGTTCGCTGCTGCGCCTCCAGCCCGCGGGCGAGGGCTTCGCCGCCACCGCCTCCCTGCCGGTGGCCGGGGCGAGCGTGGCCCTGGACCTGTCCGGCACGATCGACGTCGAGGCGGAGCGCAAGCGCCTGACGAAGGACCTCGCGGCGGCGGAGAAGGAGAAGGCGCAGGCCACAGGGAAGCTCGGCAACGAGGCGTTCCTGGCCAAGGCGCCCGATCAGGTCGTCGACAAGATCCGCACGCGGCTCGCCAAGGCGGATGAGGACATCGAGCGGATCGCCGCGCAGCTGGCGGGTCTCCCGAAGGGCTGACCCGGGGT
>NZ_JBHVHQ010000745.1:0-4329 GCF_042800135.1 Streptomyces sp. NPDC057654
CCCTCCGGTGTGCGCGGCGCGACGCCGCGTTCACCGCACGGCGATTCCATAGGTGGCATGTCAGAGGAGACGCGTCGTGATCGAGAGAGATTCCGGGATTGACGTCCGCCGCGTCGCGGGAAAGATCGGGGCGAACGTACGCGGGGTGGATCTGAGGGAATTGGCGAAGCTGGGCGAGTCCTCCGGGACGGTGGGCGAGATACGCGCCGCTCTGCTCCGCCATAAAGTGCTCTTCTTCCGCGAACAGCAGCTGGATCACGTCGGTCATGTGGCGTTCGCGCGGCTCTTCGGAGAGGTGACCCGGCTGCCGGGGGCCAAGCACGGCACCCACCCGGAAGGGTTTCCGGAGATCCTCGTCGTCGAGCGGCGAGCGGCCGGTGGCGGACGCGGCCCGGGGTTCGAGGAGCGGCTGTACCGGAAATCGGACCGGCATGACTCGGGCTGGCATGTGGACATCGCCTCGTCGGTGAATCCACCGGCCCTTTCGATCCTCCGGTGCGAGGTGGCCCCGGAGCACGGGGGCGATACCCAGTGGACGAATCTCGTCGCCGCCTATGAGGGTCTCTCCCGGCCCTTGCGGCAGTTGGCCGACGGCCTGCGGGCCGAGCACGCGCTGCACGCGGGAGTGCGGTTGCTGTTCTCCGACGACGAAGACCTGGCGGTGATCCGCAAACGGGCCGAGGACACCCTGATGTCCCTCCACCCCGTGGTACGCGTTCACCCGGAGACCGGCCAGAAGGCGCTTTTCCTTCCCCCCGCGTCCGTATCCCACATCGCCGAACTGCTTCCGTGGGAGAGCCGCGGAATTCTCGAAATCCTCTTCTCGCACCTTTGCCGCCCCGAATACACCGTGCGGCACCACTGGGAACCCGGCGACGTCGCCCTCTGGGACAACCGCGCGGTGGCCCACCTCCAGCCCACCGACCTCCACGACACCGACTACGAGCGCAGGATGTTCCGGGTGCTGATCCATGGCGACCGTCCGGTCGGCCCGGACGGCTTCCGCTCCGAGCCCGTACGAGGAGCGCCGCTCCGTCCTTTCACCGGCCGGGGAGACGGCGGTACCGGTTGACGGCGCGTCGACGGAATCCTCCGCACCGTCGACGCGTGGCCCGGCGCCGCGTCAGGCCCGGCCGGGCACGATGGCGACCGGGCAGGCGGCGTGGTGGAGCAGCGTGTGGCTCGCGCGGCCGAGTTGGAGGCCGAAGTGGGTGGTGCGTCGGCGGGCGCCGATGACGAGGAGGTCCGCTGCGGCGGAGCGTTCCAGGAGCGCCTGGCGGGCCGGGCCCTCGACCGTGCGGCGGCGCACCCGGACTCCGGGGTGGGCCCGTTCGGCCTGGTGGAGCGCCTCGTCGAGGCGGCCGGAAGCCTGCTCCTCGTGGTAGCGGTCGGGTTCCCCGGTGAGCAGCGGGTGGTCGGCGGTCTCGTGGGCCGGGCAGCGCCAGGCGCGTACGGCGTCGAGGGCGCAGTGCCGGAGCTCCGCCTCGCGGAAGGCGAACTCGACCGCGGCCGATCCCGTGCCGGCCGCGCCGACGCCGAGGACGATCCGTCGGCGCGTACCCGCGATGGCGGCCTGGTCGCCGCGGACCACGATCACCGGGCAGTGGGCCCGTGCCGCGACGGCCAAGCTGACCGAGCCGAGGAGGAGGCTCTTCAGCTCGCCGCGGCCGCGCGCCCCGGTGACCAGGGCCGAGGCGTTGCGGGCCGCGTCCAGCAGGGCGGTGACCGCCTCTTCCGGCACCGCCTCGGCGGCGACCTTCACGTCCGGGTCGCGCAGCCGGGCGCGGCTCGCGGCGGTGGCCACGATGTTCTCGGCGAGTAGTCGTTCGGCGGGAGAGTCGAGGCTGTCCGGGGGCACGGCGCCCTCGTAGCGCTCCCACAGAGACGCGTACACCAGCCGCAGCGGCACGCCGTGCCGCGCCGCCTCGTCCACGGCCCAGTCCGTCGCCCGCAGGCTGGAATCCGATCCGTCCACGCCCACGACCAGGGGGAGTTCCACCGTCCCCGCCTCCTTCCGTACGGCCGTCGAGGTGTCCCTCGGCGGCACTGTCGCACCGGGAACCGGCGTACGGGCAGGGGCGGTTCGGCCCTCATCGGGGCCATTCGGCCCCGGCCCCGGTCCTTCGCCCCGCGCCCCACGCCCCGCCAGGGCCGGTCGGCCCCCGTTCCTGCCCGGTCAGCCCCTGGGGCGGACCGGCCCGCCCGCAGGATGCTGGCGTCGAACCTCCGGATCGACCGGATCTCCGGATCTACCGGATAGCGCGCATCGCGGCTGCGCGGGCTCTGAGCCGCGCGGACGCCGACGACGCTTTGGAGGCCCAAAGCACCCAGGGTGCCCACGAAAGAGGCAAGAGGCATGAACGGGAGGTATCCCCCATGACCGCCGCGAAGGTACTCGTCGCGTACGGCACGAAGAACGGTTCGACCGCCGGGATCGCCCGGACCATCGCCGACGCCCTGGGCGAACAGGGCCTGCGGGCGGAGGCCCGGCCCGCCGCGGAGGTCCTCGACCCGAGCCCGTACGACGCCGTCGTCCTCGGCGGCGCGCTCTACGCGGGCCGCTGGCACCGGGACGCCGTCCGCTTCTCCCGCCGCCACCGCCGGGCGTTGTCCGGACGGCCCGTATGGCTCTTCAGCAGCGGCCCGCTGGACGCCTCCGCGAACAAGCGCGACATCCGGCCCGTACCGGGCGCCACCCGTGCCTCGATGCGGCTGAACGCCCGCGAACACATCACCTTCGGCGGCTGCCTCCAGGAAGGAGCCAAAGGCGCTGTCGCCCGGATGATCGTCAAACGGGGCGGCGGAGGCGACTACCGCGATGCCGGGCAGATCCGCGCCTGGGCGCTGGGAATCGCCAGGGAGCTGACGGATGTGACGGGCGGCCCTTAGGAAGGAGCACCGCCGCTGCCGTACCGACGTCGCCGAGGAAATGGAAGCAACACCCGTACTCCAGGAGGGGACACAGCGATGACCATCACCACGTGCATGACCGGCGGTCTGCCCGCCGAGCACCGCGATCAGCTCATGCGGGTCGCTCGGGAGGCCGCCTTCCCGCAGGGCGCACGGCTCTTCGAGGAGGGCGGGCACGCCGACCGGTTCTGGATCGTACGGACCGGGTCCGTCACCCTGGACATGCATGTGCCGGGCCGCCGCTCGCCCGTCATCGAGACGCTGGGCCCCGGCGAACTCGTCGGCTGGTCCTGGATGTTCAGCCCGTACGTCTGGCAGCTCGGGGCCGCGTCGCTGAGCCCGGTACGCGCGTACGAGTTCGACGCGGGCGAGGTCCAGCGCATGTGCGCCGAGGACCCGCGACTGGGCGCGGCCGTCGCCCAGTGGGTCGCCCGCGTCCTCGCCCACCGGCTGCACGCCGCCCGCACCAGGCTGCTGGACCTGTACGCGCCGTACGGCAGCGGGCTCCCGAGGTGACGAGCGCTCCCGCCGCGCGGACGGGCCGTTCGCCGTCGCGGCCGTGAACCGCACCTGACCATCGACCGCACCCGACCGACTCGGAGGAGGACCCCGTGTCCGACAGCCCGCACACCGTCAGCGACGTGATGACGCATACCGTCGTCGCCATGGGCCGCGAGGCCACGTTCAAGGAGATCGTGCGGACACTTGAGCAGTGGAAGGTCAGCGCGGTCCCGATTCTGGAGGGCGAGGGCCGCGTGATCGGCGTCGTCTCCGAGGCCGATCTGCTGCCGAAGGAGGAGTTTCGCGAGAGCCGCCTGGATCTGTCGCTGTCCATGTCCCGGCTCGGCGCTGCCGGGGACCGCCTCAGCCGGCTGCGCCTGGCGGGCATGGCCAAGGCCGGCGCGATGACCGCCGTGGAGCTGATGAGCACGCCGGCCGTCACCATCCACGCCGACGCCACCCTCGCCCAGGCCGCGCGGACGATGGCGCAGCAGGGCCTCAAACGGCTTCCCGTCATCGACTCGCAGGGGTTTCTGGCGGGCATCGTCAGCCGCGGCGACCTGCTGAAGGTGTTCCTCCGGCCGGACGAGGAGATCGCCCACGAGGTGCGGGAGACGGTGGTGGAGGCCCTGTTCCCCGCGGCGGTCGAGCCTGTCGTCGTGAGCGTCGACGAGGGCGTCGTCTCGCTCGCCGGGCGGATCGCGGACACCTCGCTGGTCCCGGTCGCGGCCCGGCTGGCCCGCGCCGTCGAAGGGGTGGTGGGCGTGGAGATCGGCCTGACCGGCGCCGGTGCCGCCGCGAGCCCCGCGCGGTGACGTATCGCGATCTCGACGAGTAGCACGGTCCGGCCCGCGCCCTGCGGTCGCCGACCGGACCGACTCGCGGCCCGTACGACCCAAGTCCCGTACAGCTACGACC
>NZ_JBHVHQ010000746.1:0-4327 GCF_042800135.1 Streptomyces sp. NPDC057654
CGCTCTCAATTTTACCGCCGCGGTTGGTTCCGTGCGCCGAGCAGAGGGCGACGCGCCCCATCCCCCCCCCGGCCCGGGGGGGGGGGGGGGGGTGGCGGGCGCCCGCGGGTGGCGGGGGCGGGCTCCTGACCCCGGGCGGGACCGGCTACGACCGGGCCCGCCGCGTCCGCAACGCGCGCGCCGACCACCGCCCCGCCCTGATCGCCCGCTGCACCGACCCGGACGACGTGATGGCCGTACTCGCCCATGCCCGACGGCACGGCCTGCCCGTCGCCGTACGCGGCGGCGGCGCCCACGTGGCCGGGTGGGGCACCTGCGACGACGGCGCCGTCATCGACCTCGGCGGCATGAAACACCTCGCCGTCGACCCGCTCGCCCGCACCGCCGTCGCCGGACCCGGCCTCGCCTGGGGCGAGTTCGACGACCTCACCCAGCAGTCCGGGCTGGCCGTGCCCGGCCCGCGCAACCCCGACGTCGGCATCGCCGGCCACACCCTCGGCGGCGGAGTGGGAGACCTGTCCCGCCAGTACGGCCTCACCAGCGACAACGTCACCTTCTTCGAGCTGGTGACCGCCGACGGGCGCCATGTGCGCGCCGACGCCGACACCCACCCCGACCTGTTCTGGGCACTGCGCGGGGGCGGCGGCAACTTCGGCGTCGTCACCCGCTTCGGATACCGGCTCCACCCCGTGGACGGTGTCGTCGCCGGCCCTCTCGTCCATCCCGCACACCAAGCGCGCGCCGCCCTGCGCACCGCCCGCGACTGGCTCGCCGACGCCCCCGACGCCGCCTCCCTCATCACCCTGCTCTGGACGGCCCCTCCACTGCCCTTCATCCCCACCGACCTGCACTTCGAGCGCTGCGTCGTGCTGATCCCGAGCTGGTTCGGCCCCGCCGACGAGGCGGACAAGGTGCTGGCGCCCCTGCGCCGGGGCCCGATCCGCCCGGCCGCCGACGGCGTCACCCGCCTCGCCTACACCGCGTACCAGCGCCTGCTGCCCTCACCCCCAAACGCGGACCGGCAGCACGTCTACAACCGGGGCGAACTCCTGCCCGAACTGACCGACCACACCATCGACCTGCTCATCGACCACTGGGAGGCGGGCGGGCCGAACTTCTCCGTCGTCGTCGGCGCCCTGGGCGGAGCCATCTCACGGGCCCCGGCCGGCCCCACGGCGTTCGCCCACCGCGACGCCCGCTGGTTCGTGGAACTGTGCGCCCAGTGGTACGGCGACGCGGACAGCGCCGACCACATCCGTCCCGCGCGCAGCGCCTGGCAGGCCCTCCAGTCCGCCTCCCGCGGGCCCTACGTCAACCTGCTGCCCGACCCCGAGGACCAGTGGGTGCGCGCCGCCTACGGCGAGCCCGGCCACGCACGCCTGCGGCGGGTCAAGGCCGACTGGGACCCCGGCAACCTCTTCCGATTCAACGCCAACATCCCGCCGGACACGGCGAAGGAGTCCGACCGATGACGATCCCCGCCTCACCCCCCGCCTCACCCCCGGCCGATCTGATAGCCGACCTGCGGCAGTCCGACGTACACCTGTGGGAGGAGGACGGCTCCCTGCGCTATCGCGCGCCCAAGGGCGTCCTGTCCGCCGAGCGGTTGCGGGAACTCAAAAAGCACAAGGACGCCGTCCTGGAGTGTCTGCGCGCCGAGGCCCGCGCGGCCCGCCTGGCCGCCGACCCGGACGCCCGCCATGAACCGTTCCCGCTCACCGACGTCCAGTCCGCCTACCTCCTCGGCCGCAACGAGGCCTTCGACTACGGCGGCGTCGCCTGCCACGTCTACGTCGAGGTCAACTACCCCGACCTCGACGCCGAGCGCACCGAAGAGGCATGGAACCGCCTCGTGGCCCGGCACGACATGCTCCGCGCCGTCATCGACCCCACCGGACACCAGCGGGTGCTCCCCGAGGTACCCAGGCTCCGCGTCCCCGCCGAGCACGCCGACAGCGAACGGGACGCGGAGCCGCTGCTGCGCCACGCCCGCGACGAGATGGACCACCGCGTCTACGACACCCTCGCCTGGCCCCTGTTCGACGTCCGCCTCACCCGCACCCCCTCCCGCGCCGTCCTCCACCTGTCGATGGACTTCCTGCTCACCGACTGGGCCGGCATCTGGCTGCTGCTCGGCGAGTTCGAGAAGTTCCACGCCGACCCCGACGCCGCACTGCCCCCGATCGGCATCGGCTTCCGCGACTACCTCCTCGCCGAGCGGGCGCTGCGTGACTCCCCGGCCCACCGGCGGGACCGCGCCTACTGGCTGGACCGCCTCGACGACCTCCCGCCCGCCCCCGGCCTTCCGCTCGCCGCACCCCCCGAGGCCACCGGCCCCGGGCGCTTCACCCGCCGGTTCACGCGGCTCGGCGCACAGGACTGGGAGAACTTCAAGAAACGCGCACGGGCCCGTGACCTGACCCCGTCCTCGGCCGTACTGGCCGCCTACGCCGCCGTGCTCGCCCGCTGGAGCTCCAGCCCCCGGTTCACGCTCAACCTCACCGTCCTCAACCGGCTGCCGCTGCACGAGCACATCGACCGGGTCGTCGGCGACTTCACCACGGTCAGCCTTCTCGCCGTGGAACCCGAGGAAGGCGCGTCGCTGTCCGCGCGGACCCGCGCCCTGTCCGACCGGCTCTTCGACGACCTCGACCACCGCCTCTGCTCCGGCGTGGAGGTACTGCGCGAACTGGCCCGCCGCCGAGGACGCGAGGCGGCCCTGATGCCCATCGTCTTCACCAGCGCCATCGGCCTCGGCGACGACGGCGACGGCGGCCGGGCCCAGGGCCGCCTCGACGGAGCGGGCGTCACCCAGACCCCGCAGGTGTTCATCGACTGCCAGGCCATGGACGACGCCGACGGACTCCAGGTCAACTGGGACGTCCGCGAGGGGGTGTTCCCGGACGGCATGGCGGACGACATGTTCGGCGCCTTCGCGGCGTACCTGCGGGCCCTCGCCGACCGCGACGAGCCCTGGGACGGCGAGGAGCCGGCGGCGCTGCCCGCCTGGCAGTCCGAGGAGCGCCGCCGCGCCAACGACACCGCCGCGCCCCTGCCGGACGGCCTGCTGCACCAGGAGGTGTTCGCCCGCGCCGCCGCGGAACCCGACCGCACCGCCGTGATCGCCCCCGGTGTGCGGCTGAGCTACGGCGACCTCGCGGGCCGGGCCGCCGCCGTGGCCGAACGGCTGCGCACCGACGGCTGCCGGGCCGGCGACCACGTCGCGATCGTCATGGACAAGGGCCCCGACCAGATCGCCGCCGTCCTCGGCGCCCTGCTGGCCGGCGCCGTCTACCTGCCGATGGACACCGACCAGCCGCCGCTGCGCCGGGCGGCCATGCTCGACGGCGCGGGGGTCCGCCACGTCCTGACCCAGTCCTGGACCACCACCGCCAGGGACGGCGCCGGCGCCGCCCGGACGGTCGTCGAGGCGGACACCCTGGCGCCCGCGCGGGCGCCCGCCGCTCCGGTCACCGGTCCGGACCCCGACGCCCCCGCCTACGTCATCCACACCTCCGGCTCCACCGGTCCGCCCAAGGGCGTCGTGATCAGCCACCGGGCCGCCCTCAACACCCTCGCCGACATCGGCCGCCGCTTCGGCACGACCGCCGACGACCGCGTCCTCGGCCTGGCCGCCCTCGGCTTCGACCTGTCCGTATACGACATCTTCGGCCCGCTCTCCGCGGGCGGCGCCCTCGTACTGCCCGAACCCGAACGCCGAACCGACCCCTCCCACTGGGCCGAACTGATCGAGGCGCACGGCATCACCCTGTGGAACTCGGTACCCGCCCTGATGGGCATGCTCGCCGCATACCTGGAGTCCGGGCCCGGCCACGACCTGTCCACGCTCCGCCTGGCGCTGCTCTCCGGCGACTGGGTGCCCGTCACCCTCCCCGACACACTGGCCGCCCTGCTCCCGGGACTGCGCACGGTGGCCCTCGGGGGCGCGACCGAGGCGTCCATCTGGTCGAACTACCACGTCTGCGAAGGAAGTTACGCGGACCGCCGCAGCGTCCCCTACGGTCTGCCGCTCGCCAACCAGGGTTTCCGCGTCCTCGACGCCGCATTGCGGGACCGGCCGGTATGGGTCCCGGGGGAGCTGTACATCAGCGGCGACGGGCTCGCCCAGGGTTACCTGGGCGACCCGCAGGCCACCGCCCACCGCTTCCTGACCCACCCCGCCGACGGGCAACGCCTGTACCGCACCGGCGACCTGGGCCGCTACCTGCCCGGCGGCGAGATCGAGTTCCTCGGCCGCAAGGACACCCAGGTCAAGGTCCGCGGCCACCGCATCGAGCTGGGCGAGATCGAGACCGCTCTCCAGGAG
>NZ_JBHVHQ010000747.1:0-4319 GCF_042800135.1 Streptomyces sp. NPDC057654
GTGCTGTAGCGCTCCGCGGCCTTCCGCAGAGCGCGCATCTTGTCCTCGCTGGTGCCGGGGGTGCGGGCCGCGACGTCGATGAGGTGCCGCGCGATGTCGGCGGCGGTCCGGTCGTCGATCAGGGGCGAAAAGGGCATCGAGCCTCCGAGGTGTCGTTGCGTTGCGGGTGGTTGAGGGGGCGGTCGCCCCCTGGTACGTGCCGGGTTTGCACCCGTTTGGCGGGCGGTCGCGGCAGGGCGACGGGTGGTCAGGGGACCGGTCGGCCGCCCTCGAAGACCAGGGGGCATACCTGGGTGATCCGGGCGCTGACCAGGGGGTGACCGGGTGTCTGACCGGGTGGTATGCCCCTATTTGCCGGTCTGGGCGGCGGCGATCTGCTCGCGGTAGTAGCCGTTGGGGTTGGCCATGCCGTCGGTCGGACCGAGCTTGCGGGTGGTACCCGCCCCGGACTCGCGCAGCCGCGCCTGGAGGCCGGCGGTGGTGAGGCCGCCGTCGCCGTAGCTGCCGGGGTAGTAGTCGGCGAGCAGCTCGACCAGGCGCTCGGTGCGAGCCCGGTCGAGCCCGGCCTTGTCGAGCACGGTCAGGCAGTCGGACAGCAGCGTCTGCACAGCCGAGGCGACCTCCGCGGCCTGACCGTGTTCGACGGCGTAGCCGGACAGCGTGCCCGTCTTCAGGCGGAGCTGGCGGCCGCGCTCGGCGATGCGCCCGAAGGCCGGCAGGTCGATCGTGTCGCCCTTGATGGTCAGGTGCCCGGACTCGGCGCCCTGGTCCACCACGTACACGCCGCGGTGGATCTCGCGGAGCATGTGCGGGGCCGCACCGGCGCCCACGGCCTCGTCGCCGAGGACCATCTTGGCGCTCTTGCCGCCCTTGACGCGGGTGGAGGCGCGCTTGATGCAGACTTCGCGGAGCGCGGTCGGCACGCTGCCCGAGTCCGGGCGCTGGGTGATGAAGACGCCCATGCCGCCGACGAAGCGGGTCACGCGTACGAAGCGGGCGAACTTCTCCACGAGCACGTCCTTGCCGGACCGGCCGCGGCCGCCGCCCTCTTCCTCGTCGCCGACCTTGACCTTGGTCATGGCGGCCGCGTCCAGCAGTTCCTGGAGCTCGTCCACGACCATCAGGGTCAGCTCGGTGCCCGGCTCGCGGGCCAGGGCCGCGGTGACCTTGCCCTCGGGGCACGTCTCGGGGTTGGTCTCGTACAGGCGCTCCAGACGCTCACCGCGCTGCTGCATATCGGTGATCGTCGTATCCAGCAGGGCCTGCACCTGGTTGAGCTTGTCGGGGCTCGCCCCGGCGATGTAGGCGTGGGCGACCTTCTTCAGTGCCGCCCAGTCCGGGCCCGCCTTGCCGGTGATCAGGATGATCCGTACGTACGGATCCAGCGCGGCCGCGGCCGCGATCAGCCGGGCCAGGTAGCTCTTGCCGTAGCCCTGGAGGCCGCCGATCAGCAGCGAGGACCACAGCATGTCGAGGACCTGCCGGGTCTGACGGGCGTCCAGCCCGAGCGGTACGCCGTTCGCCCAGAAGTCCCAGACCTCGGCAGCGGCCAGTTCCGAGGGGGTGTTGGCGGTGCCGAAGGGGTTGTCCGCGTCGGCGACCCAGATCGTGAAGCGTCCTTCGTGGCCTTCTTCGCTGGTGTCCGCGAACAACTCGATCTGCCCGGCCTTGACCCGCAGCGCCGACGCGATCTGTTCGATCTTCCCGATGGCCTCGGAGGAAGTCTGGCCCGGGGGGAGCTCCACGGTGGCCTTCCAACCGGGCCCATCCTTCTGGATCAGCCCGATGACGCTGGTCTCCTCCCGGTCCCCCGCCTCGATCACCTTCGCCTTGACCAGGGCTGTGATCAGGTCCTGAGCGCCCTGGACCTGTACGGGGTCGACCCGCGCCGCGGCACCCAGCGGGCTCACCGCAGCCTGGCCCGGGACTTCCTGGACCGGGACGTTCATCGCCGCGGCCGCCATGGCCGAAGCGGGCGAGTGCTTGACGAGATCAACCCGCCGGTGCGCACCGGCGGCCTCAGCCTCCGTGGCGTCCGGGGCCTCTTCAGGCTCGTACGGGCGTGCCAGCCACCACCAGCCGGCCGGAATCGCGCCCGCCGTTCCGAGCAGCACCATCGGCTCGACGCTCACACCCTTGAGCCAGCCCAGGGCGGCCGCGAGGGTGAGTGCGCCGCGCCCGGCCTTACGCGCCCAGCGGGCCCGCGTCAGTTCGTTGGCGGTTGCCGGCAGATCCTGGGTCTGCGTCTGGCGGTGTGCGTCCAGCCGAGCCTCAGCCATAGCCAAGTCCCGGCCCAACCGCTCGACCGCACCCAGGCTCGCGCCCGCTTCCCCCTGTCCGGCTCGTGCCTCTGCCTGTGCCAGCTGCACCTTGATCCGTGTCATCGAGCGCACCAGTTCGGCCTCTCGATGGTGGTGCGCGCTCGCGCGGCGGGAAGCCACGTGTGCGGCCAACTGCGCGTTGCTGATGTCGTCGGTGGCGTACCAGTCGTGCACGCGGCGGCTCACGTTCGCGCGTTGCACTTCGTAGGTGGCGCGGGCCCGCTCAGCACCAGCCGAGCGCCAGGCGCGAAGACGGCGGATCGTCTCGGCCCGGCCCTGCTCTCCAGCCGTCTCGGGGCTTTCGCTCTCGGCGTCGGCGGCAGCCTGGGCATCTGCATCGACGTCGGGCGAAGCGTCGGCGGACGCGGTCGCGTCCTCCTGATCGTTGATGGTCTTGCGCATGTCGATCGCCATCGGGCGGTCTCCTCCGTGCGGTTGGTCGGGGTGGCGGGAAGACCGCCCAGGCGGGGAAGCGAGCGGGAGGGGCCGCCCGGCGCGGGACCGGGCGGCCGGTCTCCTAGAGGCCGGACCAGACGTTGCCGAGAGAGCTGCCGATGGAGCCGCCGAAGCTCTGGATCATCGGACCGACAACGGTCGGGGTCAGGTAGACCCCGAGCGCGATGCAGACCACGGCCCACAGCCAGCGGACCTTGTTGGACCGGATCGCGGCGATGACTGCGATCAGCAGCCCCAGGCCGATAGCCGCTGTCATCGAGATCGACCCGCCGCTGGCCTGCGTGCGGATGCCGTTGGTGCCGGTGCCGTACTGGCCTGTGGGCTGCTGCCCGCCCTGCTGCTGGTTCTGGTTGAGCTCGCTCTCCATCGAGCCCGTACCGCCACCGGTACCGCTGCCCGCGCCGGGGGCGGCGTCCGCGAGCGTGGTCACGGTCGCCTGCTGCGCGGCGTCGGCCCGGTAGGCGGCCGAGCCGAGGCCGGTGACGTGGATGGTTTTGCCGGACGGGAGGGTCACCGGCGCGCCGGTCGCGCGGGCCACCTCCTGGGCGGCCACGCGGACAACGCCGGCGTTGTCGTCTGCCGCGGCCGCGTCGCTGAGCGAACCCCCGGCACCCAGCAGCGCGGCGGCGGCCGCACCGGTGACGGCCAGGGAACGGATGATGCGAGGCATGGAAGTGATCTCCTTTTCGAAGGTCAGGCGCGGGGGGTGAGGGTGAAGCGGGTGACGGTGACGGCCACGCCGGGCAGATCCCGCGCGCACTCGGCGAGGAGATGCGCGCGGATCTGCTCCTCGGTCAGCGGGCCCGTGACCGTGAGATGACCGGTCCGGAAGCGGCTGGCGGGCGCGGCATAGGTGAAGGCCATCTCGAAGTCGTAGACCCCGGGCAGGAAGAGGGGCGCCATCAGGCCCGGGCCGACTTGGGCATGGCCCGGCAGCTTGTGGCGTGCTTGTTGGCCTCGGAACGAGCAGTGTCCGAGTAGCTGGTGTCCTCCTCGCGGTCACATCCCAGGCAGCGCCACTGGTACGGCCGGTCGGGCCGTTCGACCTTGGTCACCTCGACGGCGGCACCACCTTGTGTCAGAAACCGCATCAGCACGGTGACGTCGGAGGCACCGGAGGGCTTGTTGCCGAAGCGCTGGAAGATGCTCATCGCGAACCCTTCACGCGAGTCTTGGACTTGGTGCACTCGGGGCACGGAATGAAGCGGCCCTTCGGGGACAGAACCTTCTGCCAGTCCTCGCAGCGCCAGCACTTGGACCGAGGGTGGGGGCGGGTCATGACGCCGTTCCTTCCTGAGCGGGGAGCGGGAAAAGATCGAGTTGGGCGGCGGGTGGTACGCCGTTGGCGTACGCACGCGCGCTGTCCGCCTTCTTGCGGCGGCGGCCGAAGCAGCCGCGGCAGAGCGCGATCATCTGGTCGGCGGGAAGCCCGGCCGCCTCGCGATCGGAAATCTCGGCATCGCGCGGAACCACTACGAGCGGGGAGCGATAGGCCCCCCGCTCGTAGCACCGCCGGCCGGTTTTCGGGTGGGAGTACTCGTC
>NZ_JBHVHQ010000748.1:0-4308 GCF_042800135.1 Streptomyces sp. NPDC057654
CCCTGATGGCGGTGGGCGCCTTCACCCTCGGCCACACGCTGGAGGAACAGGCCGCGCTGGAACTGGAAGGCGCCGACGGCGACGCGCCGGCGGACCCCGAACGCCTGCGTCACGCGGTGGCGTCGGGGCCCTATCCGAACTTGGCCGCGAGCCTGCCGACCCTGGCCGGGGACGATTTCACCGCCCATTTCGAATTCGGTTTGCGACTGCTGGTAGAGGGCCTGCGATCGCTGGAAGGCAACCGCGGCAGTTAGCGATGTCAGCCGGCGTTGACGGGGTTGACGAACGTGCCGGGGTGGGTGGCCATCGACTGGTCGAGGATGGCGCCGCCGAACGGCCACTTGAGCTGGAAGTGCTGCTTCTCGTTCGGCGGGGTGACCAGTACCGTGCTCGGCTCGATCGTGTGCTGGTCCGAGTCGAGCGGCTCGGGGAGCAGCCGGATGGTGAAGGACGTGTCCTCGCCCGGCTTCAGATTGACGGGCACCGGCTTCATGGACGAGCGCGGCAGGTCGATGGCGCTGCCGCTGGCGGGCTGGAGCTGAACGCCGGGGAACCCGCTCATGGTGCAGTCACCGCTGCCGGTGTTCTTCAGCCACACGGAGGCCGTCTGCTGGTGCTCGCTCTTCATGTCGGGCTTGGCGCCCCACCCGGCCTTCATCTGCGCCGTCGTACAGCGCCCACCGCCGGAACCGCTTTTCGCCGACGCGCCGCCGTGCGCCGAGACGCTGTGCTGAGCCGGAGCGGCACTCTTGTGACCGCTGCCCTTGTCGCCCTTGGCGGCCTCGGCGGTCTTGACGTCCTTGGCGGGCTTGTCGGCGGACGGGGCGCCCGTGGTGGCCGAGTCCGCGTGAGCGGAATTCTCCGAGGCAAGGGCGACGGGCGAAGCGGAAGAGGAAGAGGACGAGCCGCCCGCCGAGTCGGACTTCCCACCACCGTCGCAAGCAGCGAGCCCGACCGCCGCGGTGGCCACCAGGGTGGCGACGGCAGCGGCCTTGCCGCCTCGACGGAGCGCGGTGCGGTGCGACATGGATGGTTCCCCTCGGCGTAGCGGCGACGTACGAGCCTGTCGCGCACGCCAAGAGAACCGTGCCCGTCACCCCTCATGATCGACTAACGTCCCGCTAACGCCCGCCGCGTGCCGCGCCTCCGGCGGCGGAACGTTCCTGCCGACCCACCCGTTTCCCCCTCATGCTGAGTCTGCTGACGGGGCCCGCGCTCGCCCTGCTGATCGTGATTCCGCTGTTCCTGCTGGCCGCCCTGCGCAAGGGCGTACAGCTGGCCCGACGCCGGGGCGGGCCCGGGCCCGCGTACGGCGCGCGCGGCGTGGGGGCCACCGCGACGGAAGAGTTGCACGCGCTGATCTACCCGAGCAAGCGGGTGCAGCTCGTGCAGCGGCGGATAGAGCTGGTGCTGCGGGACGACGAGCAGGAAGGCGCCCCGAAGCGGACCGGCGTCGACCTGACGGCGGGCACTGCCCGTATCAGCCCTGAACGGCCGCTTCAGCCCTGAGCGGTCGCCCCCCCGGCCTGGTGGCTGCCCTGCCCTCAGACCGCCCCCGTGAAATGCCCCGTGACCAGTTCCTCCACAGTCGCGGCGTCCTGCGCCGCGAGGGCTTCCAGAAGAGCCAGGTGTTCGGAGGCGTCGGTGAGGAGGTCGGTGGGGCGGGCGGAGGGGGTGTGGGGGGCGGGCCATTGGGAGCGGCGGTGGAGGTCGTCGGCGATGAGGACCAGTTGGCGATTGCCGGTGAGGGCGAGGAGGGCGCGGTGGAAGGCGCGGTCGGACTCGGCGTACGCGGCGCGGTCGCCGCGCGCGGCGGCGGCGGAGGTGGCCTCGGCCAGGGGGCGGATCGCGGACCAGTCGACGCTCCGGCCCGTACGGGCGAGGCGCAGCATGGCGGGGACTTCGAGCAGGACCCGTATCTCGGCGAGTTCGGCGAGGTCGCGGGCGCTGCGGCGGGCGACGCGGAAGCCGCGGTTGGGGACGACCTCGACGGCGCCTTCCAGGACGAGCTGCTGCATCGCCTCGCGGACGGGGGTCGCGGAGACCCCGAACCGCTCGCCCAGCGCCGGGCCGGAGTAGACCTCGCCGGGTACGAGTTCGCCGCCGACGAGGGCCGAGCGCAGGGCGTCGAGTATCTGGCCGCGTACGGAGTGGCGCTGCGGGAGCTTCCGCGCGGCGGGCACCGACACCGTGGCGGGGTGGCCGTAGGCGGGCTCGGCGCAGGGGTGTTCTCCGCGCGCGCTCGGTGTGGCCTGCGCCGGCACACTGACCCGCAGCGGTGTCGGCGCGGTCTCCATTCGGCCCTGCTCCATCTGCTTCCTCCTGTCGTCCTTTATGAACGATAGGCGCGCCCTGTGACAGTTCAAACAGTGGAGCGATTCAACACTGGAGCAGTCAATCAACCCGCCCATCAGGTAAGGTAAGGCTTACCTGTAAATGATCGTGATTCGGTGGTGCCCCGCATGTCCACTGCCGCTGCCCGCCCGCTCCCCCGCCCCTCATCGCCGGTCGGCGCGGCGTACGCCAGGCTCTCCGAGGTCTTTCCGGGGCTGACCGTCACCGAAGAGGCTCCCCCGCGCGGCGACGGCTGGGTTTCCGCGGCCGGGCTCGCGGCGGGCGGCACCGCGCTCGACGCCTTCCTCGCCTGGGACGACGCGCAGATCCTCGCCGACTACGGCGAGCGGGCCCGCCCCGACGTCGTCGCGAGTTTCGGCCTGCACCGCTACGCCTGGCCCGCCTGCCTGCTGTTCACGGTCCCCTGGTTTCTCGACCGCCGGGTCCCCCGCGTCCCGGCGGCCGGCGTCGCCTACCAGCGCGCCGCGGGCCGGATGACCGCGCGCATCGAATCGTTCTCCTGCCTGCCGGGCGACCCGGCCGCCGCCCTGCCCGGCGCACGAGTCGTGGCGGGCGAGGAGGAGTTGCGCGCGGAGCTGCGGGCGGCGCTCGTGGAGCACTTGGCACCGGTCCTGGACGGGTTCCGGCCCCGGATGCGGCGGGGGCGGCGAGCACTGTGGGGCATGGCGACGGACGAGGTCGTGGAGGGGCTCTGGTATCTGGGGCATCTCTTCGGCGCGGAGCCGCGCGCCAAGCGCGAGCTCGGGCTGCTGCTGCCGGGCGGCACCGGCCCGTACGTCGGCGACGCGGCTTTCCGCGAACTGACCGGCCACCAGGGCGAGGCGCTGGCGACGCGGGACCGGGCGAGCTGCTGCCTTTTCTACACGCTGCGCCCCAAGGACACCTGTGTCACCTGTCCGCGCACCTGCGACGCGGAGCGCATTGAGCGGCTCTCCGCAATATAGCCTCTTTCTTTCCACTCGATCGAGTGATGCGAATAGAACGCAAGCGACTTTCCCTTCCCGCGAGTTCGAACGGAAACACACCTATTCGTAGGCCCTTGAAGCTCATTGGCGACTTCTTGCTCCAAAACCCCTTGGCGAACAGTCGGATTCCGCCAGGATGGCGCGGGAAACGCCGTACTGCTATGCAAGGGACGCGAAATGAGACTGACCGACATATCGCTGGACTGGGCGCTTCCGGGTGCCGTGGCGCTCGTCGGGATCGCGGTGGCGGCGGCGGTGTTCCTGCGCGGCCGGCGCGCCGGCGCCGCGGACGACGGGGCCAAGGCCGGGGACAGCTGGGAGCGCAGCGAGGAGCGCCGGCGCCGCAAGGAGGCCGTGTACGGCAGCGCGTCGTACGTGCTCCTCTTCTGCTGCGCGGCGGTCGCGGCCGCGCTCTCCTTCCACGGCCTCGTCGGCTTCGGGCGGCAGAACCTCAACCTCTCCGGAGGCTGGGAGTACCTGGTGCCGTTCGGGCTCGACGGCGCGGCCATGTTCTGCTCGGTGCTCGCGGTGCGCGAGGCCAGCCACGGCGACGCGGCGCTCGGCTCCCGGCTGCTGGTGTGGACGTTCGCGGGCGCCGCCGCCTGGTTCAACTGGGTGCACGCGCCGCGCGGGCTGGACCACGCGGGCGCGCCGCAGTTCTTCGCGGGCATGTCGCTGTCGGCCGCCGTGCTCTTCGACCGGGCGCTGAAGCAGACCCGTCGCGCCGCGCTGCGCGAACAGGGCCTGGTGCCGCGCCCGTTGCCGCAGATCCGCATGGTGCGGTGGCTGCGGGCGCCGCGCGAGACGTTCCGCGCGTGGTCGCTGATGCTGCTCGAAGGCGTGCGGTCGCTCGACGAGGCCGTCGAGGAGGTGCGCGACGACCGGCGGCAGAAGGAGCAGGAGCGGCTGCGGCGGCGCGAGGCGGGCAAGCTGGAGCGGGCCCGCATCAAGGCGTACAACCGGCAGCACCGGGTGTGGGGCCGCGGCC
>NZ_JBHVHQ010000749.1:0-4297 GCF_042800135.1 Streptomyces sp. NPDC057654
CAGCGACGGGAGCAACGTCTACCCGCCGCTGCGCCAGCTCGTCGCCGACGGCCTGGTCGACACCGACGGCCCCGGACAGCCCTACCGCCTCTCGGCGGCGGGCGACGGCCTGGCACCGGTCCTGGGCGCGCTGTCCGCGTGGTCCGCCGGACACCCCCTCGCCCACGCCGCCCGGCACCCGGTCTGGGGACACCCGCACGAGGGGAGCGCGCCGCAGCCGTGGGTCAGCAACCTGCCGCGTCCACCGGCTCCCACGGCCCAGCCCGTGCCGGTTAGCGCGGGGCAGATCGGGCCCTCGGCGTGGCACAACCGCGACCTGTTCTCCCACGCCGCCCCGGCCCGCCCGACGACGGCGCTTCCGGCGGGAGGCCCGCGCCGATGACCGCCTCGTTCAGCGCGGCCGACCTGCGCCACACCGTGGCGATACTGTCCTCGCCCTCCGTGATCCGTCTGATCACCGAGATCGACGACAACGGCCCGATCGCGCCGCGCGGGCTGGCCCGCACGCTCGCCGACCTCTCCCCGCACCGCCTGCGCCAGGCCACCGGCGCGGCCCGCGCCCTCGGCCTCATCCACGGCCGCCCCGCCGACGGGCTGTGCCTGACGGTGGCCGGCGCGGAGCTGGCCGACGTCTACGACGCCACCGCCCGCTGGGCCCGCCGCCACGCCTACCCGAGGGCGGCGGCGGACTTCACCAGCCGCATCCAGCACACCTTCCGCCTGCTGGAGCAGACCCTCGCCCCCAACGCGGCCGATGACCGCGGCCCGGCGCACGCCCGGCTGCCCGGTACGCGGGCCGACGCGGATCCGGCCGGTCCCCGGGAACTGCTGCGCCAGTGGCTGAGTACGTACGCCGCGCGGCCTGCCGCGTGAGCGGGCACCCCGCGCCCCGGTACGACCGCCCCGCCGCGGGGCTGCTAAGCGGCATCTATCTGCCTCGCACGGCCGATGCTCTCGTTTTGGCGATGTCGACGTACGGCCTTCCGCTCCTGGTCCTGGCCACCACCGGGTCCGGGGCCCTGACGGGGCTGGCGTTCGCCCTGGAATGGGTGCCCCGGCTGGCGGCGTTCGGGTGGGCCGGGGCGCTGGTCGACCGGCACGGGGCCGCGGCCGTCTTCTGCCTCGCCTCCCTCGGCCGCGCGCTGGCCCTCGCCGCCGGCGCCCTCGCCCTCTTCCTCCACCCGGCCGGCGCGGGGGCGCGAGTGGCGGTGATGATCCTCGCGGCCGTGACGGGGGCGCTCACCGAGTTCAGCTATATCGCGGCCGAGACCGCCGGCGCCGCCGCCGGCCGCCGGGCCGGGCCGCGGGCCCACCGCATCCAGGCCGCAGGTCCCGTGATCGTCGTCGACCACTACGGGCGGTCGACCACCGCCGTCGGCCTCCTCTGGTCCGCCGCCGCGGCGGCCACGTTGCTGGCCGTCGCCGTCTGCCGGTTCGCGATCGACCGCCTCGGCCTGTGGCCCGGCGGCGCCACCTGCGCCGGACTCGCCGCACTGGCCTGCCTCGCCGCCGCCCAAGCCTCCGACTACCTCATCTATCTGGTCCTGGTCGCGGTCCTGATGGCGGCGGACGGCGGCCTGAGCGTCGTCCTGCGCACGCTGCGCTCCCGCCTGATCCCCCCAGCCCAGTTCGGCAGCACCCTCGCGGCGAGCATCTTGATCCTCTTGCTGCCGTTCCCCGTCGCCGGCGTCCTGACCGCGCTCACGCCACCCGCCGCGCTGGGCCACGTCTTCACTGCCTGCGCCGCCTTGCAGGCACTCGGGCTGTTCCTCGCCTTCGCCCGCCTGCGCACCGACCCCGCCCTGCGCACCTGACCCCAGCCCTCCTCAGCGTTGTGGAGAACTTCCTCGTGTCCTCTTCCTGCCCCGCAGCGCACCGTGCGGACGGTCGCACCATCACCGAGCGGTTCCACGCCTTCCACACCCATAACCCGCACGTCTTCCGCGCCCTGGAGCGCATGACCGCCCGCCACCTCGCCGCTGGCGCCACACGGGTGGGCCTCAAGGACCTCTTCGAGGACCTGCGCCGCGATCTCCCGGACGGGGTGGCCGGGCTGAACAACAACTTCACCGCCCTCTACGCCCGCCAGCTGATCGCCGCACACCCCCAGTGGAGCAGCGCGTTCGAGCTGCGCCGCCGCCGCGCCGCCTGAGCACCCGTTGCACTCCCACCGTCTTGCCGTTCACCGATTCGGAGAGTTCCTTCTTGTCCGCTCGCCCCGTCGTGCTCGTCGTCTCGCCCGGCGACCAGACGTATCGCGGCTACTGCCTGGAACAGGTGGCCGCCATCTATGACGTCGTCCTGCTGACCGCCACCGAACCGTCATGGGAGCAGCCACACATCGTCGACCACGCCGTCGCCGACCTCCGCGACGACGCCGAACTGCTCGCCGCCGGCCGGGCCCTGGCCGCACGCCACGAACTGGCCGGCGTCCTCACCTGGGACGAGTGGTACCTCGTTGCCACCGCGCGCCTCGCCTACGCGCTCGGCCTGCCGACGAATCCCATCGAGACGGTGCGGGCGTGCCGCAACAAGGCCACCGCCCGGGCGTTGTTCGCCCGCGACGGGGTGCCGTCGGCGGCCGCGATGCGGGCCCGGACCCTGCTGGAGGCCGGACTGGCCACGATGGCCCTCGGCTACCCCGCCGTCCTCAAGCCCACCGCGCTGGCCGCCGGCATCGGCGCGATCCGTATCGACCGGCCCGAAGAACTCGCCGACGCCTACCAGTTCGCCGCATCCGCCGCAGACCGGAGCCGCGAGGACACCGCCGTGCTGGTCGAGGAGTACCTCGACGGCCCGGAACTCTCCGTCGAATGCGTCACCCACCGCGGCACCACCACCGCCGTCGCCGTCACCCGCAAAACCCTCGGACCCCCGCCGTACTTCGTGGAGACCGGGCACACCGTCGACGCCGGCGACCCCCTCCTCGCCCAGGCCGCGCCGGTGGCCGCCGCCGCGATCAAGGCCCTGGGCCTCACCGACGGCATCCAGCACGTCGAGATGCGCCTGGTCGACGGCCGGCCCCGGCTGATCGAGGTCAACGCCCGCATCGCCGGCGACCTGATCGGCCACCTCGTCCACCTCGCCACCGGCATCGACCTGGCCCGGGCCGCCGCCGACCTCGCCTGCGGCACCGCGCCGGACCTCACCCCCACCCGCCACCGGGCTGCGGGCATCCGCATGCTCTACCCCACCGCCTCGGGCGCCCTCACCGCACGGCACATCAACCCGCCTTTCGCCACCCGCGCCCGCTGGCTGCGGCAGGTGAAGTGGACCCGCCGGCTCGGCGACCGGCTCCTGCTGCCCCCGGAGGGCGACGTGTTCACCGCCCGCGCCGGGCACTTCATCGTCACCGGCCGCGACACCACCACGGTCAACGAACGCCTCGATGCGACCGCCGCCGAGATCACCGTGACCACCCGGGCACACCGATGAGCGCCCGCCCCGATCCGGCTGACGACCTCGACGGGGACGTCTACGTCTTTCCGCGGCACCTGGCCGCCGCCACCGCGACGGGCGACCCGGCGCTCGCCCCGCTCCTCGCGCTCGGCTGGGACCTGCACCACGACGACCTCGCCAACGTCTACGTCCAGGCCCCCGACGGCCGGGTCCGCCTCGGCTACCTGCCCGAGGGCGAGGACGACGGACTGTGGCGCATCAACGCCTACCAGGACGCCTTCGCCCCGCCGACCTGGGGCGCCTGCTTCAACGACAACTGCCCCACCGAGTTCGTGACCGCCTTCACCACCGAGCTCGCCGCAGCGTACGAGCAGGGGCCGGACGCCTACCTCGCGGCGCCGGACCACCTGCACGCGGACCGCGACCCGTACCGCGCGGTCGCCCCGCTCATCCACCGCGGCTGGCAGATCAGCACCTCCCAGCAGGGCGTCTTCGCGATCCAGGCACCCGACGGGCTCGCCCGGCTGGAGTTCACCCGCGGCCACCTCGACCCGGAGGCCGAGCTGACCACCCGCACCGCCCGCTGGCACCTGTGGGCCGGCACCTCCACCGACCGCGCTGCCTGGTACGCCACCGCCAGCACCGACACCCCCGCCGCCCTCCTCGCAGCCGTCACCGAATGCGTCAGCGACCCCGCCCCGCTGCCCCGATGGCGAAGCGAGACCTTCAGCTACGCCGAGGGCCTGGCCCAGCTGATCCCCATCGTTCCCCCACAGCCGCCGGCCCCCCCCCCCCCCCCTGTGGGCCCGGGCCCCCCCCCCCCCCCCCCCCCCCCCCCCCCCCCCCCCCCCCCCCCCCCCGGCGCCCCCCCCCCCCCCCCCCCCCCCCCCCCCCCCCC
>NZ_JBHVHQ010000750.1:0-4290 GCF_042800135.1 Streptomyces sp. NPDC057654
GGTGGCCGTCGTCGCGGCGCTGGCCGTCGGCGGCGTGTTCGTCGCGATGTCGATGAACAAGTCCGACGAAGGCGGGGGCGGC
The DNA here is from genome assembly GCF_042800135.1 of Streptomyces sp. NPDC057654. NCBI lineage: Bacteria > Bacillati > Actinomycetota > Actinomycetes > Kitasatosporales > Streptomycetaceae > Streptomyces > Streptomyces sp. NPDC057654. The sequence continues at coordinate 83 of NZ_JBHVHQ010000750.1, forward strand.
GCCAAGGCCGGCGGCCAGGCCCAGGGCGACAGCGGCAACGGCGGCAACGGCGGCAACGGCGGCAACAGCAATGGCAGCAACGGTGGCGGTTCCGGCGGAGGCCGGGAGCACAACGGCACGGGCGATTCCGGAACGGCCCAGGACGGGAACGGTCAGGGGAACGGGGGCGGGAACCACAACGGGGACGGGCCCGGCGGCTCCTCCGACGCGGGCCCCGACGGCAAGGACGCGTCGCCGGTCAAGCAGGGCGACCAGACCAAGACCATCAGCAAAGAGAAGTGCACGGACGCGTACGGCTACTTCAACGACAAAAAGAAAAAGACCGCGCCCGACTTCAAGTTCGTCTACATCAACTCCGCGAAGGACTGCCTGACCGCCGCGGGCTGGCGCTACCGCGTCGAGTACACGGACGAGAAGACCTGGGGCAAGGGCACGGTGATGAGCCAGACCCCCGCCAACGGCGACCCGTTCGACCCGCACTCACCCAGTGACCAGTTCGTGCTCACGGTGTCCACGGGGAAGGCCGCCGACGGCGAATGAGGCGGCGCCGACGGACGGCGGGGCACAAACGCGGCTGCGCCTGCGCGTGGCGCCCGGCGGGCCGGGCTTCACAGGCAGGCGCAGCAGTAGTTGTAGCAGTCCTACGTAATCGCCGCTGACGAAAAGACGGAAAGGTCTGTCAGAGGTACGGGCCGGAGCGGGCGCCGCCGCTGTGCTGGATGCCGCTCTCCTCTTCCTCACCGAGGCTCACGCCGGGCGGCAGCGCACGGCGCATCTGCTCAAGCTGGGCGCGCGCCGCCATCTGCTGAGCGAACAGCGCGGTCTGGATGCCGTGGAACAGCCCCTCCAGCCAGCCGACCAGCTGGGCCTGCGCGATGCGCAGCTCGGCCTCGGTGGGGATGGTGTCCTCGGTGAACGGCAGCGAGAGCCGCTCCAGCTCCTCCACGAGCTCGGGCGCGAGCCCGTCCTCCAGCTCCTTGACCGAGCTGGCGTGAATGTCCTTGAGCCGGGCCCGGCTCGCCTCGTCCAGAGGAGCCGCCCGCACCTCCTCCAACAGCTGCTTGATCATGCTGCCGATGCGCATGACCTTCGCGGGCTGCTCCACCATTTCCGTCACCGGGACCTCGCGCGACTCGTCGTCACCCTCCCCGCCGCCGGGGTTGGCACTGCCGAGAGCCATCCCGTCCGGGCCTACCACCAGGACCTGCGGGCTCTCTTGCGACCGTTCACTCCTCGGCATATCCATGCCGCCATTCTCTCGCACCCGAACCTCCCCACATTGGTGCCCCCGAATACGCCTGATCCACCGCCGCGCGCCCCTCCGTATCGATTTTCGTCCCTGCCGCCCCAGGGCGCACGGCGCCGGTGCCGGCCGGGGCCGCCGGTACCGGCCGGGGCCGGCCGTCGTCAGGTCGCCCGCCGCGGCGCGAGGAGGCGGGAGCGCGTGCACAGGGCCGCGAGCAGCCCCGCCAGCACCGGCACGCCCACCGCGAGGACGGCCAGCGTGGGCCAGGGCAGCTCGATGGGCGTGTACGAGGAGGACATCGGGTCCTCGCGCATGTGCGCCAGGGCCTGCCGGCCGTCCGCGAGCCGCAGGGCGACGGCCGGCACCACCCCGGTGACCATGCCGAGCACGACGCCCATCCCGGCGACGACCCCGCACTGGAAGCCCGTATAGAAGCGCCGCACGCGTGGCGGCGCCCCGACCGCGCCGAGCGTCGTCAGGTCGGCCTCGGCGTCGGCCTTGGCGAGGCCGGTGGCGATGGCGGCGGCGCCGATGGTGACGATGCCCGCGAAGACGGCGAGGACGAGCAGGCCCGAGTCGTCCGTCTCCGGGTAGCCGCGCTCGACGTAGAGGTTGGTGGCCGCGTCGCCGTGGGCCAGCTCGGACTCGGCCCGCCGCTGTTCGGCCCTGGTCGGGGTGCGGCTGACGGGGTAGAAGGAGCCGGAGGGGGCGGTGTGCAGGCCCAGCCGGTGCGCGAGGACGGCGGGCAGCACGAGCCGGATGCCGGGCGTGTCCGCGTACGAGGCGGGGGCCGTGTACGTGGCCAGGGAGACGTGTGTGGCCTTCTGGTCCTCGCGGGGGCCGGTGGGGCCGCTGTGCAGTCCGGTGATCTTCAGCGTGAGGCGGCCGTTCCGCGCGTACGCGGGGTTGAGCAGCACCGGCCTGCCCTCGGCCAGCGCCTTCTCCGCCGCCGGGTCCCGCAGCCCGATGTAGTCGCGCAGCAGCCGCGCGTCCCCCACGACCATGCGGTCGTCGATGTCGCCGATCACCGAGATCGGGCCCGCGGAGTCCACGCACCGCGGGGTCCGCATCAGGTCCCGGTGCTCCGCGGCGCTGAGCCCGGCGGCGATCCGCGCGCCGTCCGGGCCGATCAGCGGGCACTCGTTGCCCTTGGGCCGGACCAGCTCGATGGAGCCGCACTCCACCGACTCCCGCGCGTAGCAGTCGCCGCCCGCCCACACCCGGTCGACGTCGGCGCGCCCGCCGGAGACCGGGAGGGTATGTTCCAGGGTCCGCCGCAGCGCGGGCAGCGCCTTCTCCGGGTGGCCGCCCTGATCGGCGAACGCGTCGACCATCAGCGCCACCGTGCCCGGCTTGAGGGTCGGCTGATAGCCGAACCGTTCCTCCGCGTTCAGGCTCACCGAGTACGTGGCGCGTCGCGCAGCGCCAGCCGCGGCGTCAGCGGCAGCCGGCTGCCGAGCCGCCCGCAGGCCCCGACCAGCGCCGGTACGAGCGCCAGCACCCCCAGCTCGGCGATCACCGAGCCGGCCGCCACGGTGAGCGAGTCCAGCCCGGTCAGCGCACCGACCACGGCCAGCCCCACGCCCAGCAGCAGCGCCGCGAGCCCGAGCACCGGGAGGGTACGGGAGGACCGGCGCACCCCGCGCCGGTCCGTCAGCGAGGTCAGCACGGACTGCCGGGCCGCGACGACGGCGGGCGCCAGGGCCGCGAGCACGCCCGTGAGCAGCCCGGTCGCGCCGATGGCGAGGAGCTCCAGCGGGCGGATGTCGATCGTCCCGAAGCGCCGCCCCGCCTCCTGCTCGATGAGCGAGCGGCCCAGCGCGGTCAGCCCGAGCCCGCCGGCCACCCCGAGCGCGGCCCCCGCCGCGCCCAGCACCACGCCGCCGGCCAGCACCACCGCCCGTACCTGCGCACGGTCCCCGCCGCACACCCCGACCAGCCCGAGCTGGCGGCGGGAGCGGCGCGCGCCGACCGCGAAGGCCGGGCCCGCGAGCAGCACGATCTCCAGCAGACCCAGCCCGCCGACCGCCGCCACGGTCGCGTTGCGCCAGGTCACGAACTCCTCGTCCGTTTCCCCGTACGAACCGTCGTAGCCGGACCCCGAGCCGCCGCCCATGATCCGCGCCGCCGGGACCTCGGCGACCGGCGGCGGGCGCAGGGCGACCTGCCGGGAGTAGACGACCACGCCGTGCCGGTTGGCGGCGAGCACGTCGCTCCACGCCACGCCGTGCCCCTTGGTCGTGACGTAGTACTCCTTGTCCGACGGGTGCGGCGGCGCGGCGACCGCGTCGCGCTTCGCCTGCGTCCGCCAGGGGGCGATGACGGCGGCGGGGTCGGCGAACAGCACCTCCTCCCGCAGCTCGCCCGGCAGCTCCAGCTCACCGGTGATCCGGAAGACCCGGTTCAGCCCCTTGACCTTGGTCCGCGAGCCCACGTGCAGCCCCGAGGACTCCAGATAGGCGCCGGTCGCCGCCATCTCGTCGGGCCCGGAGGGGAAGGCGCCGCGGTTGAGCCGCACCTTGCCGCGCATCATCGGGTCGGCCACGCGCAGCTCGCGGATGGTGGAGCGCTGGAGCCCGTGGGCGCTGTGGACCATGGCGTCGACGTCCTGCGAGGTGAGGAAGCGGGCGCCGGGGGGCAGGGCGGCGTGGAGGTCGACGGGGCGGGGGTCTATGCGGGCGTTGGTGCTGTCGTCCCCGTCGTCGTTGTCCCCGTCGCCGTCGCCGTCGGTGTCCCCGTCGCCGTCGTCGGCGCTGTTGTGCTCGTCCTGGTGGTGGTAGTCCGCGGGCCTGCCGTGCCGCTGCGCGTTCGGCGTCTGGACCAGGGGAACCGGCCCGAAACCGCCGTCGGCGAACCGCGCGTCGGCGGCCCCCAGCTCCCGGTCCACCGTCTCCGCGCGGGTCGGGGTGCCGCTGCGGTAGATGACGTCGGCCGCGGTGACGGCGAGCACCGGCAGCGCGAT
>NZ_JBHVHQ010000751.1:0-4288 GCF_042800135.1 Streptomyces sp. NPDC057654
CGGTCAAACCGACCAGGACACGTCCGGCGAGCTGCGACCGGCTCGCGCGTTCTCGGGGCGGCGGCGTGATGTTGCTGCGGTAACGCTCGGCTTCGGCGACGAAGGCGAACGGCACGGGCTCTCGCCGGCGGAACATGAAGGGCTCTCCTAAGAACCTCGTAGTGGGCACTCACACATACAGACGATCGCCGGCCCGTTTTGGTGCCCGTTTTCAGCAACTTTCTGTGAAAAATATCAACTCTCGCTCCGACTGCTTCCGATGGCCTGCGCCGTGGCGGCGGCGACGGAACGGAACCGGCGGGCGGCCTGGTGAAGTTCCAGGCGGCGGGGGCTCCGGCCGGTCGGCGGGGCGGTTGTGTCAGTGGCGGCCCGTAGGCTGGGCGCCGCCCGAATCATGCGATTGGAAGGACCCCCGCCGGTGAGCGACACCCCCACCGAGAGCGCCGCACCCAGCTTCCGCAGCGACGTCACCGTCGAGCTGGTCAAGCACAGCGCCGCCGACTCCGACGTGCTGTTCGCCGCCCGCGTCTCCACCGCCGGCGAGCAGTCCCTGGCGGAGGTCACCAAGGACCCGGAGCGCTCGAAGGGGCTCATCAACTTCCTGATGCGGGACCGCCACGGCAGCCCGTTCGAGCACAACTCGATGACCTTCTTCATCAGCGCCCCGATCTTCGTCTTCCGCGAGTTCATGCGGCACCGCGCCGGCTGGTCGTACAACGAGGAGTCCGGCCGCTACCGCGAGCTCCAGCCGGTGTTCTACGTACCGGGGGAGTCCCGCAAGCTGGTCCAGGAGGGCCGTCCGGGCAAGTACGTCTTCGTGGAGGGCACACAGGCGCAGCACGAGCTGACGGGCCGCGTGATGGAGGACTCCTACCGTGCCTCCTACGAGGCGTACCAGGAGATGCTGGCCGCGGGCGTGGCCCGCGAGGTGGCGCGCACGGTGCTCCCGGTCGGCCTGTACTCGTCGATGTACGCGACGTGCAACGCCCGCTCCCTGATGCACTTCCTCGGGCTGCGCACCCAGCACGAGGCGGCGACCGTCCCCTCCTTCCCGCAGCGAGAGATCGAGATGGTCGGCGAGCAGATGGAGGAGGCGTGGGCCAAGCTCATGCCGCTCACGCACGCGGCCTACAACAAGAACGGGCGGATCGCCCCGTAGTGCACGTTGTGCACAGGTGTACGGGCCTAGCAGGGGAAGTGTCCGGATTGCGGTATTTCGCTACCTTCATCTAGGCTGACATACGGACTCGGCGCTGTCTGAACCCCCGAGCAGGCAGCGCCGGGATCCATAACGCACTCCCCAAGGGAGCACCTCACGGTGAGCAACGAGTAGCGTGGCCCCCATGGCTCCGACCTCCACACCGCAGACGCCCTTCGGGCGGGTCCTGACCGCGATGGTCACGCCCTTCACCGCTGACGGCGCCCTCGACCTCGATGGCGCCCAGCGACTCGCCACCCATCTGGTGGACGCCGGCAACGACGGACTCGTCGTCAACGGCACCACGGGCGAGTCCCCGACCACCAGCGACGCGGAGAAAGCCCAGCTCGTACGGGCCGTGGTGGAAGCGGTCGGCGACCGGGCCCACATCGTCAGCGGGGCCGGCACCAACGACACCCGGCACAGCGTCGAGCTGGCCCGCGCCGCCGAGCAGGCGGGCGCCCACGGACTGCTGGCCGTCACGCCCTACTACAGCAAGCCGCCGCAGGAGGGCCTCCTGCGGCACTTCACCGCCATCGCGGACGCCACCGGGCTGCCGGTGATGCTCTACGACATCCCCGGCCGCAGCGGCGTCCCGATCAATACCGAGACGATCGTCCGGCTCGCCGAGCACCCGCGCATCGTCGCCAACAAGGACGCCAAGGGCGACCTCGGCCGCGCCAGCTGGGCCATCGCCCGCTCGCGGCTCGCCTGGTACTCCGGCGACGACATGCTGAACCTGCCGCTGCTGTCGGTGGGAGCCGTCGGATTCGTCTCCGTGGTCGGCCACGTGGTCCCCTCGGAGCTGCGCGCCCTGCTGGAGGCGCACACCGGCGGCGACGTCCAGAAGGCCGTCGAGATCCACCAGAAGCTGCTCCCGGTCTTCACCGGCATGTTCCGCACCCAGGGCGTCATCACCGTCAAGGCCGCGCTCGCCCTCCAGGGCCTGCCCGCCGGCCCCCTGCGCCTGCCGCTCGTGGAGCTCTCCCCGGAGGAGACGGAGCAGCTCAAGCGCGATCTGTCCGCCGGCGGGGTACAGCTGTAGCCACAGACTTCACAACTGCATACCGACAACAACTGCAAGTGCACGAATGTCACGCGCGCCATGTGTCCCAGGGGGACATGTGGCGCGCGTGGTGAGGAGAGTCTTTTGAGTCATCCGCACCCTGAACTCGGTCCGCCGCCGAAGCTGCCCGAGGGCGGCCTGCGCGTCACCCCGCTCGGCGGTCTCGGCGAAATCGGCCGCAACATGACGGTCTTCGAATACGGCGGCCGCCTGCTCATCGTCGACTGCGGGGTGCTCTTCCCCGAGGAGGAGCAGCCCGGAATCGACCTGATCCTGCCGGACTTCACGTCCATCCGGGACCGTCTCGACGACATCGACGGCATCGTCCTCACCCACGGGCACGAGGACCACATCGGCGCCGTCCCCTACCTGCTCCGCGAGAAGGCGGACATCCCGCTCATCGGCTCCAAGCTGACCCTCGCCTTCATCGAGGCGAAGCTCCAGGAGCACCGCATCCGCCCGTACACGCTTGAGGTCACGGAAGGGCACCGCGAGCGCGTCGGCCCCTTCGACCTGGAATTCGTGTCGGTCAACCACTCCATCCCGGACGCGCTCGCGGTCGCCATCCGCACCCCGGCCGGCATGGTCGTGCACACCGGCGACTTCAAGATGGACCAGCTGCCGCTCGACGGCCGCCTCACCGACCTGCCCGCCTTCGCGCGGCTCGGCGAGGAGGGCATCGACCTGCTGCTCTCGGACTCCACCAACGCCGAGGTGCCGGGGTTCGTCCCGCCCGAGCGCGACATCTCCAATGTGGTGCGCCAGGTCTTCGCCAGCGCCGACAAGCGCATCATCGTGGCCAGCTTCGCCAGCCACGTGCACCGCATCCAGCAGATCATCGACGCCGCGCACGAGTACGGGCGACGCGTCGCCTTCGTGGGCCGCTCGATGGTCCGCAACATGGGCATCGCCCGCGACCTCGGCTATCTGAAGGTCCCGGCCGGGCTCGTCGTCGACGTCAAGACCCTCGACGACCTGCCGGACGACGAGGTCGTGCTCGTCTGCACGGGCTCCCAGGGCGAGCCGATGGCCGCCCTGTCCCGGATGGCCAACCGCGACCACCAGATCCGCATCGTCCAGGGCGACACGGTGATCCTGGCCTCGTCGCTCATCCCGGGCAACGAGAACGCGGTCTACCGCGTCATCAACGGCCTCACCCGCTGGGGCGCCAACGTCGTCCACAAGGGCAACGCCAAGGTGCACGTCTCGGGCCACGCCTCGGCCGGCGAACTGCTGTACTTCTACAACATCTGCAAGCCCCGCAACCTGATGCCGGTCCACGGCGAATGGCGGCACCTGCGGGCCAACGCGGAACTGGGCGCGCTCACCGGCGTCCGCAAGGACCACATCGTCATCGCCGAGGACGGCGTCGTCGTCGACCTGGTGAACGGCGCCGCGCGGATCGTCGGCAAGGTCCAGGCGGGCTACGTGTACGTGGACGGCCTCTCGGTCGGCGACGTCACCGAGTCCTCCCTCAAGGACCGCCGCATCCTCGGGGACGAGGGCATCATCTCGGTCTTCGTCGTGGTCGACAGCACCACCGGCAAGGTCGTGGGCGGCCCGCACATCCAGGCGCGGGGCTCCGGCATCGAGGACTCCGCCTTCGCGGCCGTGCTCCCGAAGGTCGAGGAAGCCATCGCCAAGGCGGGCTCCGACGGCGTCGCGGAGCCGCACCAGCTCCAGCAGCTCGTGCGCCGCACCCTGGGCAAGTGGGTCTCCGACAGCTACCGCCGTCGCCCCATGATCCTGCCCGTCGTCGTCGAGGTCTGACGCCGCGTCAACACGCTGGACGGCCGCACCGATGCCGATTTGCATCCGGGCGCGGCCGTCCAGTACGTTTACGGCTCCACCGCAACGGGAACCGCGATCACTCACGTGTGACCAAGCCCCGGAAAGCGGGTGGAAATCCGGCCCAGGGAAACCTGATAAAGTCGGAAAAGCCGAAAGGCAAGCCCCCTCCGACGGGGACCGGAAATGAATTCCGACCGGAAACGGAACGGAAAACGGATCTGGTAGAGTCGGAA